>ONVB01000056.1 GCA_900321145.1 uncultured Eubacteriales bacterium
ATCATTGCGGCCTGTCATGGCCCTGTCTATATATTCCTGAACAATCGTATATCCTTTGGCCTCGGCATATTTGTGAGCAGCTGCAAGCTGGCCATCAATAGACTGCTCCCGCTGACCTGCAGATGAATACCTGGCATATACGACTGCAAGGTTTTCAATGTTATTCATATTACTTCTCCTGGCTTATTATATCGATATATCCGGCAGTGATTATTCCGGCCGGAAGAGCTACTATTGCGATTCCAAACATGGACGATATCATTGTGATGATCCTTCCGGCAGTTGTTACCGGATAGATATCTCCGTACCCGACAGTTGTAAGGGATACACAAGCCCAGTAGATCGCGTCGAAGAATGTCTCAAAAGATTCAGCCTCAACATTGAATATTATCAAAGCGGATACAAATATATAGCCTATTGCAAAGGTACATACAGCTATAAGGGCATCTTTGGAACTCATAATAACCCTGCAGATGATTTCGATATTTTTGGAATATCTAAAGGCTTTAAGGACCCTGAATACTCTAAAAGTCCTGAATATCCTGAACAGCCTCAATAATTTGAATCCAGGGCTAAGAATAGTAAGAGTAGGCAGAATGGATATGAGGTCTATTATTGCCCAGATTGTGAAGGGATATCGCAAGAACGGAAGAGGTTTTCCTTCGAGTTTAAGATCTGCAGTTATAAACCTGAGTAGATAATCGATTATAAATAATATAGTAGTTATTATATCTGAGTAGTGAAATGCTGCAGGAGCCTTCTTGTAAGCCAATGGGATTATGCTCACAATGATCGCTATGAGCATAGAAAAGTCATACAAGTTGCTTATCTTATCGTTATCTTTCGAAACTTCTATTATTTCAAATATTCTTTTTCTCATTCAGCCCACCTTTTCTGATCTTAAACCTGTATCTTGCCTTTTGATTTCGAGAACAGTCGCAACAGTGTTCTTTTCTTTTTCACTGGCGATTCGGTAAGACTTAATGATATCCTGCTCCTCCTGGGAAAGAATCATCCCGGCAGCAGGCTTAACGCTTTTATCGTTGTCCAGAAAGTAATCTAAAGGAACACCGAAAAAATCAGCTACTTTTACAACCGTCGAAAAACGCGGGTCTCCATGACCTTGTAATGTTCCATTTCCAACTCCTATCTTGAGTCTCAAGGCATTTATAGAAATATTATGCGCTTGAGCTAAAGCACTTACCTTTTCAGTAAAATCCATAATCTCACTCCTGATTTAGAAAAAAATCGAAAAAATGATTGACAAGTGAGATTAAAACCTATATATTTTAATACAGGGTTAGGAAATAATCGAAACCCTGTAAAACATAATAGAGGTTTTAATCTAAATATATCCAGCAAATATATTGTAGAAAATAATCTAAATTATGTCAACAACAGGATAGTGTATTTTCTAACCCTGAACATACAAGGTATTGAGAAAAGGAAGGAGTAAATGATGCTTTTGGACATTGTTAGAGCTAAGTGTGAAGAGAAAAACATGAGCATTGCTGCCCTTGAGAAAGAAGCCGGAATCGCAAATGCGACTATACGTGGATGGGATAAATCAAGCCCCCGGATAGATACTCTTCAAAAAGTGGCGGCCGTATTAGGATGTTCCATCGACGAACTGGTTAATGAAGAGCAGGCAGCAGGTACAGGAAATCGTAGACAAGCTCAATTCTGAGAAGATGGAGGATGAATGATGAAGGAAATGAGCGCGTTTGATAAACGGGATTTATCACATACCCTTCTTGGAGCTATCCGGAAGTTTTACTCCGATCCGGCCAACCTGGCAAAGTTTGAGGAATGGAAAAAGAAAAAGGAAGGAGAAAACCATGAAGGTAATTAGGAAAGTCTCGATGGAAGTTGAACACTTCGAGATCGGCGACCAAATCAAAATCAAATTAAAGGGTGCAGGAAAATTTACGGCCACCTGCCATAAAATCACAAATGACGGTGCCCTGTTTGTATTCGACAACTGTGTGGCCAGAAAGCAGATGAACGACACAGACACTACAGAGGGCGGGTTCGATGAATCGGATTTGTGCGCATGGCTTAACACAGAATTCATTGACCGGTTCCCGAATAAGTACATCAAAAGGATAGTAAGGCCGGAAGGCTGCGAGCATCTGTTATGGCTCCTGAGTGAAGAGCAGGTATTCGGTTCGAATCTTCCATTTGATGACCAGCTGGAACTTATGAGAGATCCTAAACACCGAGTATGCTCATATCCGGACGGATCACGTGCGAACTGGTGGCTGCGTGTTGTCGTGGCCTCGACGAACTTCGCGATTGTGACCGCGTACGGCAATGCGGCCACCTACAACGCCTCGAACTCGATTGGCGTGCGCCCGGCTTTCATCATCGAGAATCTTTAATCACCGCCCCTTGTGGGCGGGCATAGGAGGGAATCATGGTAAGAATATTCAGAAGGTTAGATAACAAGAGTAGGTCGGTTTATGCCGTCACAGGTACTACAGATCCGGAAGAGGCAGTCATGGAAGTGATCAAGTTCAAGAAGGCATCCGCAAAGACAGCCGGCGATTATATCTGCACCGATGGAGTAATAGCGGATTATACCGATGAAAACGGTAATAAGATGGATGGCTTGTACCTTGACGGCAAGATGAAAGGCAAGAAGGTTCTGATCGTGTGTAGATAATTGCACCGGTGCAATAGGGGGAAATAACATGAACGATATCCAAATCTTTAACAATTCTGAATTTGGCGATATAAGGTCGATTGAAATAGATGGCAAGCCTTATTTCGTAGCGAATGATGTAGCCAAGGCACTTGGATATGTAGAAACAGCAAAGGCTATAAGAACACACTGCAAAGGGGTGTCCGAAATGGACATACCTACGAACGGCGGTATACAGGTAATGAAGATCATTCCCGAAGGCGATATATACCGCCTGATCATCAGATCATCGCTTCCGAGCGCTGAAAAATTTGAACACTGGGTATTCGATGAAGTAATACCTAACATACGTAAGACAGGCGGATACAATCTGCCTCAGACATATCCGGAAGCTCTCCGGGCCCTGGCCGATCAGGCCGAAAGGACGGAGAAGCTTCTCATACAAAACAATGAGCTGCAGCTGGCCAACCGGGAAATGAAACCGAAGGCAGAATTTTTCGATGCCGTCGCAGGATCCAAAAAGGCGATGTCCATGGAAGAGGTTGCCAAGGTATTAAGTTATCCCGGAGTGGGCCGCAATAAGCTCTTTGAAATCTTAAGAAATCAGAACATCCTGCAGAAGGATAACATCCCATATCAGAAATATATAGACTCTGGATATTTCCGGGTAATAGAACAGAAATACAATGTCGGTGATGAAGTCAGGATAAACATCAAAACTCTTGTATTCCAGAAGGGCGTTGACTTTATCCGTAAGACCTTGGATAAGGTCACAGCAGCATAGGGGGTAGATATGGACGGATATACTATCTTATTTCTGATTTCTATTGCAATGTTGGTTATGGCAGTCGCCCAGGCGCTGTACCTGGTCACGATTGAAATAATAGAGGACATCGAAAGGAGGAAGAGAT
>ONVB01000247.1 GCA_900321145.1 uncultured Eubacteriales bacterium
GTGATCTTCTCCTTAAAAGGATGTTCACTGACAACGGTCGCTGTCATAGCCTGTGCATGCGTGTATGTGGCGGAGTTGTTTGTTTAACACAAAAAAGATCCTTTAGGCGTAAGCCCGAAGGATCTTTTTTATTTAAACATATCCAGTAATTCCGGGATCTGATCGTAATCCATATTATCCACCAGATGGTAGAGCGACCTTACCTTATCCTTGTATGCTTTCGGGAAGCTGTGGCCCTTAAGCTGCTCCATCAGTTCGTCCACGCCGCTGTCATCAAAGTCTTCCGCCCTCTCCCCGATTCCTTTCAACAGCTTTATAAGCTCATCCTCGGGCATAAGCGGCAGGCTGTCATCATCAAAGAAGTCATTTTTCTTTAAGACCGCAAACTTATCCGAAAGCGCAAGGCTTCTTTCAAAAAGCTCATCCTTCTTTTCGTCAAGGTACTTTACATCTCCCTTTTCGGCGGCAGTCTCGAGGCTCTGGGCCAGATTTCCGAGCTCGTAAGCACCGATCGTTCTGAGCTCGCTCTTTACCGCATGTATCTTGATCCCCGCATCTCTTATCTCCCCTCTTGCAAGGAAGCTCTTTGCATCCGCAACGCAATCCGCCATCATTTCGGCAAAGGCACTCAGTATATCCATATACATAGCCTGAGAGCCGCATTTTTCAACGGCACTCTTTACGTCAAGCTCCTTTAAGTCATAGACGAAATCAGGTATCACATCACCGTTTTCGCTTACAGCCGTATCCTCCGGCGCTTCGAATACCTTATCCCCGGGCAGATACTCCTTGAGCATCTCCTCAAGTCTCGCCGAATCGATAGGCTTTGTCAGATAATCGTTAAAGCCGGCCTCTATATACTTCTCCTTTGCGCCCGAAATCGCATTTGCTGTAAGACACACGAAGGGTGTGCTCTTGTTAAGGTTGTCATTCCGACCCTTGAGTTCCTTCAAGGTCTGTATGCCGTCCTTTTCGGGCATCATATGATCCATAAAGACTATATCATAGACCTTTGTACAGCAGGCCCTTATGGACTTGTCACCACTGTCGACGGCATCGATCTTAACCTTGGTCTTCTTTAAGAGCGACTTAAACACAGTAAGGTTAAGCGGAGTATCATCCACCACCAGTATCTCCGCTTCGGGAGCTATAAACAGCGCCTTATATGAAGACTGCTTTACCGCATTCTTCTTAAATGTGCTCTCGTAGTTTCCGATCTCCTTCCAGTCGATCACCGTCTGCTTTACCTCGAACGAAAAGGTTGAGCCCTTGCCGTATTCGCTCTCTACCTTAAGCGAGCTGCCCATCATGGTAAGCAGACTCTGGGTGATGGCCATTCCGAGACCTGTTCCCTCTATGTTGCGGTTTCTCTCCTCCTCTATACGGTCAAACTCCGAGAAAAGCTTGCTCATATCCTCCTTCTTTATCCCTATTCCGGTATCCTTTACGGCCACGATGAGCTTTATCTCATCAGACCCCGGGAAGAGCCTCTCATAGCCGACGGTAAATGTAACCGTACCCTTCTCGGTATACTTAACCGCATTTGTAAGTATGTTGGTTATAACCTGCTTTATACGTATCTCATCGCCAAAGAGCTTCTCGGGTATACTGCTGTCCACCTCAACCTTTATAGCTAGGCCCTTGTCATCCGCTCTGGTATGTACCATGGTCACAAGATCGTTTAACATAGATGACAGATTATACTCCGTCGGGATTATCTCAAGCTTTCCGGCCTCTATCTTCGAGAAGTCGAGTATGTCATTCACTATTCCGAGCAGTGTATGACCTGCGGTGTTGATACCTGCGGAATAACTGAGTATATCCTGATCGTCACACTCTCTTAAAACCATTTCGTTGAGACCGAGCATGGCGTTGATCGGAGTTCTTATCTCGTGTGACATATTTGAAAGAAATGCGGATTTGGCCTCACTTGCGGCCACAGCCCTCTCGGAAATGTCTATCAGCTTATCCCTGCTTCTCTTCTCGGAATCTATATTCTCCACCAGCCAGAGCACATGCGAAAGCTTTCCCTCAGGCGTTCTTTCCGATACGAGAAAACGCGCACGGCACCAGCGATATCCGAAGCTCAAAAACTCTGTGGTTACGGCGTCGGTTTCAGCCAGTCTCTCGTCAAGAGTGGAAAAATCAACAAAATCAAACATATGCTGTTTGGAGGAAGAATCGGGGATATTTTTCATGATACCGAAGAATATCTCCTGAGCGCCCTTTTCTCTCTCTTCTTCTGCATTTACAACCGGCGCGCTTGAGGACTTTATCTCCGAGGCAACATTGTTTATGATATCTATGTCATAAACCGACATGTAGATATCTGCCGTAGTTGCCAGCTGATGATTAAGCATATCAGCCTTGGCCGTTTTGGCGCTCTGATTTACGAACATCAAAGTCAGGATAAGAACGACCACCACAAGCACCACAAGCATCGCTATGACCATATTATATAACGGACTGTAGCTTTCCGTGGCATCTATGATAGATATGCTCCTCCACCCGTTACTGAGCAGTATGGAGTAGACCATATATCTGGTTCCGTCATAGAATACCTCCACACCGCTTTGTTCACCTTCCGCCGTACGCAGCTTCTGCGATATCACATATCCCATAGAACCGTCATCCGACGAATAGTTCTTGCCTATTTCCTCTGTCATGGAGTGTGCAAGCACATTTCCTCTGTCATCGATTATTACCTGGATTGGTGAACCGCCGCTCTCATTCTCCTGCGCGGTCATGGTCTTGATCATATCAAAGCTTATGTCAAGAGCGATCACACTCTTTTTATCTATGAGAGTGATGGCAAGTGTAGTGATTATCTCATCGGTCTGGGCATCCACATACGGCTTGATGATCACCATTTCTCCCGGATGACTCATAGCCTCGATGTACCACGGTCGCTCGGCCGGAACAAAATCATCATCCGGCACCCAGTTTGCACCGTCATGGTACACACCCGATATGAGTCCGTACAGACCGGAATAATCCTTGTTTATAGAGCTCTGTATGCGCTGCGTCTCCTGAACTATATAGTTCTGAAGCTGCTCCTCCGTAGCTCCGTCAAGCAGCATCTGGTCAAACATTTCCTTCTCGAGCTTTATAAGATTCGAACTCATGGTAAAGTATCTGTCGAAATTATCCGCTGCCTCAAGGGCGAACTTTTCGCCCTTCATCCTTATATTATCCTTTACCGCAGAGTACATAAATACATAGAAAGAAAGAATGATCGTAACAAAGAAAGCTATGACGGCAACTGCTATAAAGACAGTCTTTATCCTTGTCTTCTTTATTGTACTTTGGTACTTGGCGTTGTTCATGCTCCCCCATGTTCCTTCCCTGTCCGCCGATCGATAGCAGATACGTGGAATATTTTACCAAAAATCAAAAACACCGTCAACAACACTGCAACCGCTCGTCAGCGCTGCATTACCGTTTAATATTACCGCACTCCTCAAAATGCTTTTTTATCGCATCGAAGGTCGGGTCGCTCAGCACATGCTCCGTCCGGCAGGCATCCTCATAGGCCGTGTCCTCGGGAACTCCGAGGGACATAAAGATCTTCGCGAGCACCTTATGGCGTTCGTATATCTTTTCCGCTATCGAAAGCCCGCTTTCCGTGAGCGTCAGATAACCGTTGTCGTCCACATTGATATAACCGTTTATTTTAAGGTTCTTCAGGTACACGCTCACGCTCGGCTTAGATATCTTAAGATGTCTCACAACATCTATCGATCTTACATGTTCCCTTGTCTCCGAAAGCTGGAGGATTGCCTCAAGGTAATCCTCGGCCGATTCTCTTATCTGCATATGTTTTATCTCCTTATTTATGATCCTTCAAACCGCTTCTTTCGTGATGACACATTACCGCGTATATGCAAAACGCCGGCCCGAAGAAGCTTATCTTTTATCACACCATTATCACTCTGTGCCCGGCTGCCTTGATAAGTCTGTTCATTATGGCACCGCTTAAATCCGTTCCCGCAAATGCTTCGCTCAGGATAATATCCGCTCCGTAAGCGTCGCACTCCCTGAGTGCGGCATAGAGTCTCGCCGCAACCGTTCCTCCGTCCGAAGCGCTTCCCACCGTGATCACATGCCCCGCCTCAAAACAGTCGGCATTCTCCTCCGTTGTAAGGATTGCGACTCTGTGCCCGTCTATCAGTGCGTTGGAAGCTATATCGTTTATCGCGTTTATCACCGAGGCAGTTGAAGGCGCCGAGCCCCCGGAGGGATCGGGGATATCATCAAGCATCCTGTAATCATCGTAGAGCTCACCGCCGCTTTTTATACTGCTTTCAACTATCGTAAGCTCCCCTTTAGGTGCATAGTGTGTATATCTCATCCCCGGAGCCTTCGGTCTCGCGGTGCTGTCCGGATTCTCAAGGGCCGGATCTATCTTCACCTCTCCTATCATATCCTCGAGCATTTTCTTCGTGATAAAGCCCGGTCTTAAGATAGTCGGCGCACCCTCACTCAGATCAACTATCGTAGACTCTATTCCAATTCCGACAGGTCCGCCGTCGATTATGGCATCTATCCTGCCGGTCATATCCTCTGCCACATGTTCTGCGGTTGTCGGACTCGGTCTTCCCGAGGTATTTGCCGACGGCGCGGCTATATAACAGCCGCTCTTCCTTATAAGCTCTAAGGCTGCAGGGTGTGAAGGCATACGGATCGCAACAGTTTGAAGCCCTCCTGTGGTCGTGTCGGGAACACATGTCTTCTTCTTAAGTATGATGGTGAGCGGGCCCGGCCAGAACGCTTCCATAAGCGTCTTTGCCTTATCCGGTACCTCTGATGCCAGATTTTCTACCGCAGCAGTCTCCGCTATATGAACTATGAGCGGGTTGTCGCTCGGCCTTCCCTTCGCACTGTATATCTTAGCCGATGCTTCCGCGTCCAGGGCGTCCGCGCCGAGACCGTATACGGTTTCGGTCGGAAACGCAACAAGGCCGCCGTCCTTTATGATAGCGGCAGCCTTGATCATATCTTCTTTATTCTCGCTTTTCAGAAATAATGTTTGCATAATGACTTCTTTTCCTTCATATATTGTGATCGCTAACAGTCTGCTGTAAACCACTGTAAACTTACACCAACGACAGATAAAAGTCAATCTGTAATGAAAAACCTGCGCGATCGCTACTTCATAAAACCCTTCACCCCGTAGCGTATCGCACCTTCTTTGCAGTGAGGTATACAGCCTCCGCAGTGGATACACTCCCTGTCACATACCTTTTTCGCATCCATCCTGCAGGCTCTGACACAGGCGTTGCAGTGTGTACATTTTGACTCATCAACCTTGATACCAAAGAATGATACCGGATTGAACAGCGAATACAGCGCACCGAGAGGACACAAAAACCTGCAGAAGGATCTGTAGCAGATCATGCAGAAAAGCAATATGACGCACATCAGGAACACCTTCCAGGAAAAGAGTAATCCCGTGATCTCCCGAAGCTCGCTGTTGCCGTATAAAAGGGGCAGCCCTGCTTCAAGTGTCCCCGCCGGACAGATATACTTGCAAAAGCCCGGAACAAGCTTTACAAGGGGGATTATGATCACAAACGCTATAAGTATCACATATTTCAGATAAGACAGCCCTCTCGTCAGCCTGCTTTTCTTTAGCTCCGGCAGACGGAGCTTTCTTGCAAGCTTATCGAGCAGATCCTGCAGAAAACCGAAGGGACATAAGAATCCGCATATAAATCTGCCAAATAAAAGCCCGAACAGTATGAGCAGTCCAAGCACATAATAGGGGATTTTGTACCTGGAGGAAAGAAGTCCCGACTGAAGACTGCCCAAGGGACACGAAGCCACGGCACCCGGACAGGAATAACAATTCAGTCCCGGAACGCACACACCTTTTAAGTCACCCTTGTATATACTGCTCTTCATAAAGCCCTTGATATTGCAGTTGTACAGCACAGCCGCAACAAGCTGTGTAAGGCTCCTCTTGTTAAGCTTTATTCTCCCGTTCTTCTTCTCATCACTTTCCATACTTTTACCCTATGCCCATACACTCATAGCATATCCTCACAGCCTTGTTCTTCGTATCCGAAAAACCGCGTGACCTGAGTCCGAGCGCCATAAACAGGAACGCTGTGATAAGAAGTACAACCCTTATTATATTTATAAGCTTTTTTCTGCTCATAGACTTCTACTTTCCAAGCGCCGACTCCACGGCATCTTTATAATCCGAATATCTCCATGCTCCGGAAAAAACCTTATACACTACCCCCCTGTTTACCACAACCGTATACGGAATTCCGTTTGAAGGATAATAATTCGTTATCCTGCCGTAAGGATCATAGGCCATGTTGATCGAGTAACCCTCGTTGCTTACAAAGCTGTCAACCGTGCCTTCATCCTCCCCGCAGTTTACGCACACTATCTCAAGGCCATCTATTCCATCATTCTTGAGGCGTTCAAGCCCCGGCATCTCGTCGACGCAGTAACCGCACCAGGTTGCCCAAAAGTTGATCAGTACAACCTTGTCATCATAGTCAGAGAGCTTAAAGCTTCCTCCCCCGGAAAGCTCCGCCGTAAAATCAGGTGCAAGATCGCCCTTTGACAGAACCTTGATCTCACCGGTTCCGTCATCTGCATTCGGACGGTTCGAGAGATCATTCGCCCCGGTGGAGACAGTACTCTCGGGACTTGTCGCAGCAGGACTTGTCGTGGTTGCATTTGATCCGTTTCCCGCAGTCTCCTCGGTAGTTATTGCATCTTCCTCGGTCTTTTTCTTCTTCTTTTTCTTCTTTCGTCCATGCTCGTCTATTTCATACTCATCCTCTTCGGACTCTTCCTCTTCGATGTCCCCCTCTTCAGTATTCTCCGAGGCAGCTTCTTCAGTCTCTTCCTCGGCATTTTCTTCTTCGGTTTTTTCTTCTTTAGTTGATTCTTCCCCGGTATCCTTACCGGTATTATCCTCTTCGGAAAAATTTTCCTCACCCGAAAGACCGACTGCGGTTGTCGCTGTGGTCGTTGTTTTCTTTTCCCCACCGCAGCCCGTCATGAGCGCGGATACAAGTGCCGCCGCAGCTATTACCATGGTTATCTTTTTTTTCATCTTTATCCTCCGGACTATAATAATATCCTTAACTTTCCGTCACTTTTCAAGCCCTCGCATCCGGTCCTTAAGAGTACCGCCTGCCGCAGAGCCCGACAGGGAAATAATAACACAAACTTCATAACGAAACAAGGGACGGTTAACCTATACCCATCCCTTGTCAAACACATAGCTGCAATTCAGCTACTGACCGCTGATCAGCAGCAACACATATTATATCATTACTTTGTACCGCCGCTTCTCTCGGCCAGCAGCTCTTCGAGCTTTGCAAGATGCTCACGCACGGCATCGAGCTCTTCCTTTATATCCGTCGTACCGTTCTCCTCATGCTCATCTTTTCTGTTCATCTCTGCCACTTCGCTTATGGCATTTACCACGATTCCGACAACCACATTCATCATTACAAATGCGGAAGTCAGCACGAAGGGAACAAAGTACGCCCAGGCATAGCTGTAAACCTCCATTACCGGACGGCTTATACCCATAGACCAGCTTTCAAGTGTCATAACCTGGAACAGGGTATACATTGCCTTCGGGATATTTCCGAACCAGTCCGGGAAAGTCTCACCAAACTGTGTAACGCCGATAATTGCAAATATATAATAGATTATCACCAGCAAAAGAGCTGTCCATGATATTCCGGGTAAAGATTTCCCGATTGCCGAGATAATGATCTGCAACGGCCTTAAGGAGCTCACCATCTTGAAGCCGCGGAGTCCCTTCAATGAGCGGAATACTCTGAACACTCGAAGTATTCTTATCGAAGAAAGAACAGCCAGACCCGAAAGAACAGAAGTTATAATGATTATAAAATCAAACCAGTTCCAACCGCTTTTGAAGTATCCGAAGAACTTCTCCGCTATCATCTTGAGTAACATCTCAAGAATAAATATCCCGAGGCATACCCAATCCAAAACATCGAGTACACCGCCGATAGCGTCGGTGATCTTGGCTGAAGTCTGCAAGCCCAGGATAACAGAATTAATGATGATCACGATAAGTATCGCATTTTGGAAAGCCTTGCTATCCACAATCTTCTTAATCTTTTCCATATACATCCTCCCGTATAAAGACAAAACAGGGGACGGTAAGATTCAAACCGTCCCCCGAATAAAAGTCCGATCAGTCATTATCCTTGTCGACTACGTTATCGCATATAATAGCAAGTGCAACAACGAAAGCCTCCATGCTCTCTTCCCTTATGCTGATCCTGTAGCAGTCAGACCATACGGTCCTTGCAACATCGATATGTCCTATGGTAGTTCCTCCTACCTGTATATCAAAATCAAAGCCTAAGATATCTCCGACGATCTTAAGCTCCTTGCCGTTTACGGTACCGTTAAGCTCCGGCTTGGAGAACTTTAATTTCTTCTTGATCTTGGCAGCCTCGCTTCCACCCTGAAAGATCGTGTACTCAGGCATAATGGCAACCAGCTTCTTCTTAAGCTTAAGCACCTCTGTACCGTTCTTCTGAATAGAGAAATTAAGTCTCGACAGATCACCCTCGACATGGTACACGGGAGTCTCGTTTATATCAAATATATCAAACTTCGGCTTGATTGATATAGCCTTCTGCTTCATGAAGAACTCAATAGCAGAACCCGTTGAAGTATTTGCTGCCTGCGATGCGGAAGAACCTGTAACCTCCTCACCGTTCTCAAGCTTCTTTATGACCTCGAGGAGCTCGTCAACCGCTCTGTCGGCATCCGAGGTTCCCTTATCCTTGTGACCAAGGAACATATCAAGTCCCATGTTAAGTGCCACCTTGCCGCCGCCGACTCCGTCGGTGCCCATCTTACCCATGATGACCTTATCCTTATCAATTCTCGCGAACACATCAAACTGGTCCGAAACCTTCTTGTACAGAATAGCCGGAGTTCCCTTGATGTCTCCCATAACCGGAGTTCCGAAGCTTACAGTCACACCTGACAGCTTCTGAAACAGGTCATCTAAGGAAAAGTTCTTTGTGTTCTTCACATTTGCATAGCCCATATTGCCGCCACTTGACATATCAAAAAGTCCCATATTGAATTCTCCTTTTCTTTATTTGATTACCGCCGCTTAAACCTTAGAAGAAGTTTGCAAAGCTGAAGCCTGTCGGAAGCGGTATCGTGCACATATATATCGTAGCAAGTATCATCGCTACAACTGCTATGATCAGCACTACTGCACGGTTCGGAAGCTTCCTGAATATACCCACTATACCAAGGAGGAAGAGAACCAATGAGTAGATAACATTGACGAGGTTATATGCATCTCCGTTTGCATTATCCTTCATACCTTCTTCAAGTACCGTTCTTGACTCTTCAAGAAGCTCTTCTGCTGTTTCATAGTATCTGTCTATGATCCCCGGCATATCAAACGGTGAGACAGAACCCTCATTCTGATTCATCCAGTCAAAGCCATCCATAAGTATCTCACTGCAGTTTTCTTCGGTATAGTTATCAAGCTTCGCGTCTATAAGTGCAGCCTCTTCCGCATTTCCGTTCGACTCGGCGATTTCCCGATCAAAAGCATACTCCATCATTGTATTGTATGCCATCAAGTCCGAAAGATAAAGCTGTAAGCCGGAGTTATACTCCGAGTTACCCTCTGATGCAAGATTATTACTCTTTGTGTAATTGGTAGCCTGATTTCCTCCGTGAAGTGAGCCTATCCATGAAGCCCATGCGGTGAGTATCGCTGTTATTCCTAAGAATATCGCGCAAAAAACTTCAATCCTGGCCTCCGTAAAAAAACCTTTTTCCTCTTTTTTTGCATTTTCTTCTGCCATTTTCTCTCCTCCATAGTATAATCATATTATTTTTTTCCGGCACATACACCATTCCACAAGATACTACTTTTTTAGGTACTGTTTCAACAAGCAAGGCATAAACAAAAAAACGAAGGCATTAAAAGATTATATGGCACGAAAAGCGACCAACAGGCACGAACAGCGCCCAATCAAATCTTTCATTATCTTCCCCAAATTGCTATAATTACCTGCAGACCAATCGGGAAGATTTTTCGGGTTGAAGCGGTAGTTTTGACACGGCAGCATCACGCCCGGAGACTGTGTCATTCCAGGCAAGCGAAGCGACGCGACGCAGATCACAATGCGAAGCGTTGTGATGCCGGCCCGGCGAGGGCTTGCGAAGCAACAGGAAGAATCTTATATATGAGGAAACTGATATGATATTCAACATAGCCATCACTGATGACAGCTCAAAGGATGCGGAAGCTCTTTCGGAAATCATCACCGAGTACTCCGCCTTAAACGGGATCGAAGCCGACATTGAGTACTACGACAGTGCTGAGAAGCTGCTGGTCGATTACGCCCCGCTTAAGTATACCGTTATATTCATGGACATATTTATGGTAGGGATCAACGGGATCGAAGCCGCAAAAAGCATAAAAGCGCACGACAGAAATGCGACCATCGTCTTTCTTACAACCAGCACAGACTTCATGCCCGACGCTTTTTCGCTTCATGCATATGATTACATCGCAAAACCTATATCCAAGGAGCGTGTGTTTAAGCTTATGGACGATATATCCCTGGCCAAGACCGAGGATTCCGTGAGCCTGCCCATCATACAGAACGGTACCGAGCTCAGGATAAGGTATAACGACATTCTTTCGGTCCGTTCCAACGGACATTACCTGATCATAATCGACAAGAGCATGACCGAACACAAGACGCGCATGACTTTCTCCGCAGTTTCGGACATTCTTTCGACCGACAGCCGTTTTCTGGCCATAAATCGTGGAATGCTTGTCAACATGGACTATATAACCAGCTTTTCGGACGGTATATGCCAGTTAAACGACACGGTGCTCCTTCCCTTGAACATCAAAAAGCATAAGGAGCTCGAGCGCACCTACACCAACTATATGTTCTCAAAAATAAGAAGCAATATGAACCGGAGTGAGTCATGAAAGATTTTCTGATCGCGGTCCTGTCATCTCTGATACTGATTCCGAGCGGGCTTATGTGCCTGGCTCCCATGAAAAATCACCTTAAGTGCAGTCCGAAAAGGACTGTTCTTTATATGCTCATTATCGACTGCGTGCTGATACCTGTAGACGCGTTCTTAAAATCAAACAGCCCTCTTCCGCCGGATATTACATTTGTGATCATTCTCCTGCTCTTTTTTTCCGTATTCGCAGTCTTCACAACAGCAGATCTCTGCAAGACCGTTAGCGTGTACATGTTCGTGTGTGTGATCGTTTCCGTATGCGTCAACCTTTCGCACGCGATAGACGCCGTGGCAAACCCTTCCTTAGGCGCCGCATTTGAGACCATGGAATTCGGGCTTTCCTGTACATTTACGGGCATAGGCGCCGCCCTGCTGATAATCTATCCCCTATACCGCTACGGCAGCTTTCTCATAGACAATCTTGACAGCAACAAAATATGGAACACCACCTCCGTTATCTCCGGGCTTTTGCTCTTTCTCAACATCAAGCTTATGCCCGTCAAGTACGAGACTCTCTACGTCAACAGAATATTCCAATTATATATCATAATCCAGGTTGTGGTTTTCGTAATGGAGATCCTTTTGGGGACAGTATTCTATCACATATCGGCTGAGATAATCAACGCCGCGAAGCTCAAAGTGAGAAACAGTGTCCTCGAATTAGTTGAGGCCGACTACGAAAAACA
>ONVB01000054.1 GCA_900321145.1 uncultured Eubacteriales bacterium
CCTTGTGAGTGTAAAGTCGTATTTTGAGGACAGGAACTTCGAGATAGAGACAGGCTTAAAGAAGTTCGGAGCCATGCTGGGCGATTATGTTGAGGTGGGCTGCAACTCTGTTTTGAATCCCGGAACGGTGATCGGACATGACACGAGTATTTATCCGCTCTCGCCGGTACGAGGGTATGTGCCCCCGTACAGCATATACAAGACAGGCGGAGTCATAGCACCGAAGATGTAAATACGGTTCTTAATACGACCGGCCCATCTCGCTGAGCATTTTTTTGTCCTCGGCGATGGTGGAGCCGGTCGTTGTCAGCATATTGCCCGTAATGGTTGCGCTGGCTCCGAAGCAGAAAGCCTTATGACCGTTCTCCTTAAGCAGGGCCCGGCCTGCGGCTATACGGATGTCGGATTCCGGATTAATGAATTTGAAGATCGCAACGGTGCGAAGTATATCGTCCTCGGTCAGCTGTTCATTTTCGGCAAACGGAGTGCCGGGTATAGGCATAAGGGCGTTGATGGGTATGGAAGATATGGAAAGAGTCGAAAGGGTAAGTGCCATATCGATCCTGTCCTCCCAGGTTTCGCCCATTCCGATTATCCCTCCGGAGCATACGGAAAAACCGGCCTTTTGGGCCCTTTTGATATTTGCAAGTTTGTCGTCGAAGGTGTGAGTGGTGCATATCGACGGAAAGTATCTTCTTGAAGTTTCTATGTTGTTATGGTAGCTTCTGACCCCCGCCGCATAAAGCCGCTCAAACTGTTTATCCGTAAGAAAGCCGAGAGAAGCGCACAGCCCGAATTTGAGCTCGCTTCTCATTTTCGTATATGTATCTATTATTTTCTCAAAGTCCGCATCTGACGGACCTTTCCCGGAGGTAACTATTGCAAAGCGTGCCACGCCCTCTGATTCGTTGGCCCTTGCGGCCGCGATTATCTCGTCTGCATCTAACAACGTATAAGTCTCGCAGGAGGTATGGTGATGGGCGGATTGCGCGCAGAATCTGCAGTTTTCACTGCATCCCCCGCTTTTACCGTTGATTATCGTACAGAGATCGACCTTGTCCGCATTAAAATGCTGTCTCAATCGGTCGGCACATCTGCCGAGCTCGTCAAGGTTGCAGTCCGTAAAAAATCCAAGCTCGTCGTCTTCCTTAAGGCGTCGGCCGGAGATGATCTCGTCCGTGAGTTTTGATAACTGTGTATTATTCATGATTGTTCTCCCTGAAGAATCATTTTTTTGACATCGGATAAGCACGGAGAGTCATTATAGAAGCAAAATAAAGAAATGTCAACCTGACATGCAAGATGGGTTACAATTTACCGGACAGAACGGTGACAAAAGGCACAGAGCAGATATACAGAATTGAAAAAAAGAACCCGGCATGCTAAAATGGCATGTACGGGTTCATCTTTCCTATTCGATATGCTTGAATTTACAGCTTTGAGAAACCGTGTGAGTTGACCATACCTGTGAGAGGCTGCTTAGCCTGGCACTGAGGACAGTCGGCAGCGGAGTGTGAGGCGTATCCGGGAACGTCTGCTGTGGTAAATACCGTGTTGACCGGGATTCCGCTTATCTCCTGTACAGCCGAGAAGAGGGAAGAGATTCCCGCAATTCGTCCGCCGTAGTACTCGATGCATGAAAGTGCTGTTCCGGTAGTCTTACCGGTAGTGGCGGTAGCAAGGAGCAGCAGTACATTTTTGTCTTTTATGGTATGAAGGAAGTTCTCTCTGAAGAAGAGCTGTCCGGCGGTAGTCTGCTCGGGAGTGATAATGAAGATAAAGTTCTGACTGTTCACCGACTGCATGCCGGGTGAGCAGAGCTCGTCAGCTAAGTAAGCTCCTATGATCTCTGTGCCGTCCATACATACGATGGTGTCGATAAGCGTGCTTGTCTTATAGGCTTGCGAGATGTACTCGGCAACTGCCTTGGCCTCGCGTCTCTTGCACTTAAGGTGTGTCATATCTATGAAGTAGTTGATATGGGACGAAGAGGTCGCGTAATGTCCGTAGGTGGCCTTGAGACTTATAAGCTTATTATAGTTTGATGTGATGATGATACTGTTAGAAACTTCTGCCATAATATGATCCCCCTTTGAACTAAAGATTCATAGGATGATTATACCGTGTGCGGGACATTTTAACAAGAAAAAAATGAAAGTCGGAAGACCGCGAAGCGACCTGGTTGCCGAATTGTAACACCGGTTACTGTTTGGCAGACGGCTGATGATCGGTAACATCGGCTGTGCGCGGAATGTGACTTTGAAAATATTAAGATATCTCAAAAATCGGAGGAAGAGTATGGATTATTTCAGTATGGGTGATATCCCGCAGGAAAAAATGAGATTTGTGGAAAGCGGAGAAAATCTGGAAGTATCATTTCCTCAATGCGTGAGATGTGAGTATAATGCCGGAAGCCGTGCATGCGAGATGCTGGCCGAAAAACCGGTCGAGTATATGAGCAACGAGGAGAAATGCCCCATGAGGAAGAAGACTCGAAAGGGTGTGTAAGAGCATGCTCTGCGGTCCGCGTTGTGAGCGTCTCCTTAAGACGCCTATGATTGATTCACCTCCCGAAAATGTGCTATAATTGTGACGATTATTCCAAGCACAGCGAGGAAGCATAAAGGAGATTCATATGGAAATCATTGAACTGAATACGGACAACGTGCTTGATTATGGTGGCATCCTGGATCCCGATATATCGGAAAGTATCGGCAGAGATTTCTTCCGTGGTGTCATTGCTTTGGATCAGAGCAAAAAGTCGGTAAGGGAACTTTCGGCCAAGCTGTTCGGAAAGAAAACCGGGGATCGGATATTTTACGGATGCAGAGAATGAGAGGAGTGTTGAACGAAAACTATGTTAGAGAGATTAAATTACAGGGTTCTTATAATATATATCATAACTTTGGTATGCATGGGGATTTTTGTACTCAGATATGAGCATATCAGAAAACGCGATACGGAGGATGCCAAAAATCTGTTTTGGATCCTTGTGTTGATCGTCGCCGGTATGGTTGTGGACAGGAGCTATTGGCTGTTGGATCCGGCAGTTCGTATATTGGATGAAAAAGACAGCTTTTTTTTGACAGACACCTTCAATTCGTTCTTATATTTTGTTAAAGAATTGCTTATACTCCAGAGCATATTTTTCTGGAACAGGTTTGTGGATTACGCGGTATACAGAAGCTTTGACCATGTGAAAAAGAAATATCGCAGAACGTTTATTCCGGCGATGGCCATTGCCGTACTGCTGATCGGATTCAGGTTGCTGCACAGTCCCCATTACAGAGAGTCATCAAATCCTTTTCTGGTTATTTTGGATTTCTTTGGATTTGTGTGCTATATTTTGGAATTTTATTATGTTGCGAATGCAATATGGATCGGGTGGAAATCCACAAAGGAAAGGAAGGCTCCTACCTTCCTCAGGATGACTGTTTTTGTGATCCCGCTGATCCTGGGCTTTGTGCTCAACTACAGCTTTCTGTTTCTTCCAGAGAGTGTTATGTACGGTAACCTTCACTTGATGGATTGGCTGAGCTTTGACACGAGATTTCCTTTCCTGTTGATCGCTGTGATCCTTACATGGCGTACGGTGGAAAAAAGATATCGGTATATGGACCCGATAAATGGGTTTTATAACAAAGAATTCCTTTCTGATATGAATTCGTATATGGAAAAGAACGGCTATCCGAACGGAGTCGGTGTTTATTTCGGCTCACCGGGAAGCAAGGGAAAACTGATACCGGTTTTGAATCAGTTAAAGCCCATAGACTCGGAGATATTTTCCCTGGGAGAGGATGAATACCTGCTGATGGCCGGTCCGCAAAAGCAATCCGTCCTTCGGCTTCTGGTGAAGAGTGTAGAACTCGGACTTGCGCAAAATGACAAGGCACTTAAGGTAAAGAGTGCATTTGCAATAAGAAATCAGGATGAGAGCGTGGAGACGTTTACTAAACGGCTGCTTGAATTGAATGCAGAATGACGAACGAACGAGGCGGATGCGGTGCGCGGACAGACAACTGAGATAATATGGCGGGGGCTATGACGTTTGTGTGACTGTATCGGTGATAGGATGTGCGACGTATCGATCGGCGAAATACAGAGAGGACTTATCATGGATAATAATTATTTACAGAAGGCGAATGAACAGCTGAATAAGGAGCTTCGCGTGGGTTCCGAGGAGAATGCCGGTCTGATGCGTGAGCGCATTCCGGAAGTAAAAAGTGAGCTTTATGACACGAATTTCATACGAAAAGACATCAAGGAGATCGAAGAACTCCTGCAGAATAAGGAGCATACACTTACGGCGAAGCAGCTCGCGGAGCTTGAGGCCGTACAGGGAAGAAATGTGTCCACCCTGTTGATCATGTCCGAAAAGACAGTGGGCGATTCCAAGAAGATGAAGGCAGTAAAGAAGGGAATCGCCGAAATCGAGCGGTATCTTCATAACGAAAGGAACCGACCGTTTATGCCCGACGACATGGAGTATCTTCTGGGAATGTACGACAAAGCCATATTGGCCTGCAACGATTACCTGGATCATAAGAGCCCGACCTTCGGTACAGGCAAGGATCGCTACAGACAGGTACAGTATAATATGTCACGCCTGATGACCGAGGCGTCCAACTTCCGTGTAGCGCAGGAGCTTTTAAGATCCGGTGTGCTTGCGGGTGAGAAAAACTCAGCGCGTACCGCTCATGATCTTATGGTTCAGGCAAAGCTCTACAAGCTTATGCCGGGAAGAGCCGGGGATGCAGTGCCGCAGGCCATGGAGCAGGCTACGGATGCACAGGTAAGTGAGCTTGGGACTTACGGAGAGATTCTATATACAGCTCTTTCCGGAAAGGAGGACCCGGCAGATCTGATCGCCAGATTGGAAAAAAGCGATAACGATAAAGAACTGATCTTCGCTCAGAAGCTTCCGGCTCTGTTACGGAGTATCGTCTCCATGCTTCGGGATTTTAAGGAATACAAGGCGAGTGCCCGTATGTTTGTGTACGAAGACTCGGTTATCAGTCTGACACAGAATGCGGCGGGACAGATGAGGTTAAGCGTGGGTGACAAGTCGGTCCCGATCGGCAGAAATACCGGTGTTCTTGTGAATCAGCTTGCGCTTAATATCGTAAAAAATGAAAAGACCTATGGGGCAAAAGCAGTGGAAGATATCATGCAGCCGGTAGTAAAAGCGGGGGATGCGGAATTCCTGGAAGGGCTTACCGGTAATATGCAGCTTATCACAAGCTATCTTTCCGCAAAGACCGGATTTGCTCCCTCGAAGTTTAACAATGCTAAGCCGCAGGAGCTTCGCTTATGGCTTGACCGTGCCTTTAAAGGATATATCAAAGAGCTGAAAGACTTGCTGGGATCGGCAGTATCGAACAACGTTGATGCGGACGAAATGATCAATGGTGTGGAGACCAAAGAGCTTTTGAAGGAAACACAAAAAGAGGAGAACCGGGCGGATGTAGAGCAAAAGGTTACTATCGAAAAGCAGGAAGCAAAGCAGGATAAGGATGAATGGGAAGAAAATGAAAAGAAGATCATGAATATGATCTCGGATCTGATCTTTTCCTATGAAACCTGGACTGCGGATGAGAAGATCAATAGTCCGGGAGAGCGGATAAAGCAGGTATTGATCAAAAATGCCGATGCACTCTGTATTCTGATCGCGGATATGTACAAGAAGGGCGAGGATCATTTGAAGATCATAAATGATATCGAGAAGCGCCTTCCGCTTTTCATACTCGAGGATGAGGAGCAGATTGCCGAATTTAAGAATATGGTTGCGGAGTCCGTGACAGGCATTATGCATGCTATCGATGCAAAGATCGCCGAGAAGAGTGCCGAGATGCTTCCTACGGTTTTGGAAAAACGAGAAGAGATAGCTGCAAAAAAACTTCTCCGCGCTCAAAAGAAGGAAGAGAAAAAACAGCCCTCCGCCGGTGGTATCTTTGGAGGTGGTCTTTTCGGTGCGCTCGGAAACCTTATAAACAAGGGTGTCGATCAGTTGGAAGAAATGGTCGATAATCAAATGGATGCAAAGCTTCAAAAGGTGGATACGGCAGAGAAGATATATGCGATTGCAGTTAACCATCTTGCTGATCCGCAGGCTTTAAAGAAAGGCGGAGGAGAGTTTTCACTTCCCTCTGTTTTTGATATTATCCGTGATCTTCCTGCAGAGCAGCTTGCCGAAGTGGAGCAAAAGATCGATGGCGGCATTGAAGATGTGACAGACTTGATACAGGAGACCGTATCAAAGTACTCCGGAGCCCTGTTTAATGCCAACGGTCAGCGGAAAGCGGAGGAAGCGCTGCCGGATCCGAATGCTAAGGGACTGAAGGATTGGGAGAAGAGAAATGCGCAGAGAAAGCTGATCAAAAAAGGCAATGACATACTCGAAAAGAAGATCAAGGAATGTCTTGCCAGCGGAGAGTCCGGTCAGGGAATGTTTACCAAGTATGTCTTCGATACTTATTTCGGTATGGTAGCCACTATGGATAAGCGTTCTATGATCGCTTCCATGATCAGGAATTCGAAGCCTGTAACAGAGGATTTCAAGGATGAAAACGAACCGGGAATAACCGAGAAGGTAAAGAACGAAAGGATAGCCCACAACAACAGTATACGCGCAAGGGCTATGGGAAATTATCTCGGCGGTATGCTGAAGGGTGCCGGACCGTTGTTCCAGAAGATGATGCAGGGACTGCCGACAGAGGGTCTTCCCGAGGAATTAAAGGGAGCTGTGGAGGATATGAAATCCAAGCTTTCACCAATCCCGGACGAGGTCGTGGAGGCGCAGCTTTATGCTATCGTGAAGCGTTCGCACAATCAGATCAAAAACATCAAGGTGGTAAAGCCGCTCGGTGCCGCATCAGTCGGACAGACCTTCCTGTGTAAGCTCACAAAGGCGGACGGAACCGAGGAAGAGGTTGCCATCAAGCTTTTGAAGCCGGATGTCAGGAACCGCATGATGCGTGAGAAGGATGTAATGCTCTTTTGTGCGCGTCAGACGGATAAGGATTCCCGAACCAAGGAGAATAAGCGAAGAGAAAAGGAAAATGAGATACGTCAGCAGCAGGGCAGGAAGAAAATCGCACTGCTTCCCGAGATCAAGGATGACGAAAAGGGCGGCATGCAGATGACTTACGAGGGACAGCTCGAGAGAATCGAGGAGGAGCTTGACCTGACCATAGAAGCACGAAATGTGGAGCTCGGAAAGGTATATGATAAGTTCTCCGACGAAAAATCGAGCAAGGCGGTTTCCATGAAGCTGAACTCGATCGTCGCACCTACCACCAACTCCATGGTGCTTGAGAAGGCATCCGGTGAAACTGTTGATACACTGTTAGCACGCATTCGGAAAGAGGCCGATGAGGTGATGGATCTCTATTTCCAGAAGGACAGTGACGGAAAGGTGATCATGGAGGAAGACGAGGACGGGAAAAAGCAACCGGTTCTGTTCGAATCCATGAGAGGCGCTATGGCGCAGACGAAGCTTGAAAAGGATTCCGAGGAGTACAACAGGCTGCTTATGAAGTACGACCCGAAGTATATAATCGAGAGTCTGTACGATAAGCTTGAAGAGCTGCAAAAGAAAAAGGCCTATCTTGATGCATATACGAAAAAGTGGGTACAGGAAGGCATCTTTAAGGAGGGCTTTTACCACGGAGATCCCCATGCGGGGAATATCATGATAAGCGATGAAAAGCTGACAGCGATAGACTTCGGTAACTGTACAAAGCTGAGCGATGAGCAGCAGGTACACGTGACGCGGATGCTTTTTGCGGCCAGTGTGGGGGACATGGAGACCTTTCGCAGCGGTTTTCATGCGCTGTTAAATCCGCGCTTTGAGTCCCTGTATCAGGAAAAAAGGGCGGAGCTCGGACGTATAATCACGGAGACCTTTGCGCTTGGAGACGTGAACTCTGCGGGAGCCCGTATCATGGTTGCGCTGCTTCGTGCACAGGAACTCGGACTTGAAGTTCCGGCAGCCGTATATAATTTTTCACAGGGACAGATGCGCCTTCAGAATGCCATTTCGGATTTTAACGGTGCTATTGATCATGTAAAAAAATTACTGGAGCATATCTCGGCGATAGACAGTGTATACGGTTCGGGCTTTGACTTTACGGAGCAACATAAGGATAGTATACATAATCAGCAGTATGATCAGAATACACAGAGAAATATGTCAGCCTACGGTGAAGAAGTAATCAATTTTTCGTCAAGCAGGAAGACTCTGGCTAAATTTGCGTATGCGTATCCGAATCAATTCGGCACGACAGTCAAGGAATCGCTTGGTGCTGCAGAGGAAGCTCTTGACGGTTATATCGACCTGTTGCGAACAAAAGGGAAAAAAATCAATAAGATGTCAAAGCGTTCCAGGCAGGCGGGGGCTATAAATACTGTTATCGGCGAACTAAAAAGAATAAAGCTATATGCGGCTGATGAAAGAGTAGAACAAGGAGAAGATAAAAGAGCGAGTCGGGCACAGAAAATAAACAAACTCTTTGAGCAGATCAATGAGTTTGTGACTGAAGAAGAAAAGGAAGGCATCCGTTACGCCATTGATAATATCGCAACGGATGATAGTCAGGATCAGATCTTTGACCGGCTTATCACACAAGTCAGTAATAAAATGCGTGAAGTAGCAGCTCAACCCGATCCGGGATTTGAGCAGGAAGAGTGGAATGGCCTTGTGGTCTGGAGAGATGAGTTGATCTTTCTGCCGGAGGGGCTTAGAGATATTATAGGTCGGGAAACCGCAGATAAGTTACGCAATGATCTCGAAAACGGCAGCATGGATGATGCCGCGGTAGATCGGATGCTTGAGACTTTAGAGCAGAAAAAGTCTTCCGTGAATGCACTAAAGTCGAAGATCGACAGGCTTGTCAGAAAATGGGAAGATATAAAAAAGGCTCATAAGGACAGATTTAAGCCTACAGATGAAGAACAGGTTGAGTACATGACGATATTGCTCGACACGATAGATTCTTATTTACCGATCCAGAAAGTAAAAGCAAGGAATCATCCAAGGTACGATTATTCGTGCGAGCGTCTGACTGACAGAAGTAATCGTGAGAATATCGAGCGAGATATGGAACGGTTTTTTGGCTTGCATGAATACCGTAAGGAGGAGTTTATACAGGCATTTAACTCATTCAAGAATGCACAGGATTCGGGACTTGTAAATACTGATCCCGGAGAGTATAATCGGATCGAAAAAGAACTAAAAGATATTTATTATGATGTGATGCAGAAGCGTATAAACGAGAAGTATCTCAAGGCATATGAGATATCCGGGTATAGCCAGGTCAACTTTGCCGAAATTATGAGCCATGTGATCGATGAACAGAGAGGATCGTCCTTCTGGCGCCTCGGTTTGTACAAGAGCGTAAAATATAAGATCATAGTAGATCAATTGGAAAAGAAAGGCAATGAACTGAGCAATACCGAAGAAGACGACAAGGCATTAGCGGAAGCCGCTGCCGTCAGAAATGCGGGAGCTAAAAATGCCTGAAGGCATCCGATCATTTAGGAGGATTATGAGAACTGTCACACTGAGCAAAAATAATATGTCGATCTTTAAGGATATGGATCCTTTTGATGTAGCGGCATCGATCAGGAATCAGATGCCCGTTGCATGGGGCATTTTCAGATCTGACGGAGAGGATGATCAATCGTCGCCCGTGGGGCTTTTGCTCGGCGAGGTGGTCGGGAAGGAATTGATCATACGATGGATTTTCGTGATTCCTAAATATCGTGAGCATAGCTATGGCGAGGCCTTATTGGATAAATGCTTTTATTTTGCGGATAAACGAAAGCTCGAAACGCTGTCTGTATATTTGGATACGGATTATGCAAAGAGCAGGGCATGTCTCGGAGCCGGTGAGTTCTTCCGGGCGCATCTCTTTAACTATGTGACGACGGATCACATGGTGGCTACGGTAGCGGACTATAAGAATCAGGTTTTAGATCCGCCGTATTCCGTGGAGGAGGAGGCTCTTTGTCTGTACATGCTCTTTGGTGACGAGAACCCCGAGGACTATAATCCGAATCTTAAGTAGATCGTGTTGACTTGTAATTTCAAGGAAAAGAAAAGGCGGAAATAAACAGAAGAAATGATTTTTCTGTTTATTTCCTCTTTTTTTTGCTATAATGCTTAGTGTGCGGATTCTGTGACTGGGATTCTATATAATGGTGTCGGATTCAAAAGGTATTTCCCACTGACTCATGATACGCAGCAACAGTAGAGGAGAGTTCCTTGAGTAAAGCATTTAAACGGAGGTATGGTATGGACGAAGCAGGTGTTTATAATAACGAAGAACACAGGGAAGAGCAGCGTGAGCGCATAGAAGAGGTGCGCGCGGATCAGGATCGTATAGAACAGGATCGTATAGAACATGAGCGGCACGAAGCAGGACATCAGTATGATGAGGAAATGAACCGGCATTTGGCAGCTGCGGACGAAGTGATAAACGCCCCGAAAAGAAGTGATAAAAAAGACAGCGATGAGATGAAACAGGTGAAGAATTCGCTGAGGACTGTGAAGCGGGCTATGGAAGAACAGATCGCCGACAATTACGAGGACTTTAAGAAGCAGGTGCTTGATCTGTCAACGGAATTCGGACATCTGATCACAGCTTGCCAGAACTATCTTTCAAGGAGAAAGATGGCAAGGTTCCGCTTGTTTACCAGAGGAAGGAAAAGGTACAAGAAGGTAGAGGCCCTTCTTGCAATCGTAAAGCAGGAACGAGTACAGCTTCGTGACCTTGACAAAAATAAAGAGTTGTTTGAATTGCGGGCACAGGGAGCTTTAGTCGGTAATGCCCTGATCAATGCAGTGAGGGATCATGCGGCCTTAGACCCGAATCTTGTGGTAGGTAACGAAGGCTGGCTTGTCACAGGCAGGCTTCAGACAAAAAGCATAGACGGTATGAAGTATACCATGTCGCGAAAATCAGGGGAAAAGCCGAAATCAGTCATAAAATCCGCAACGGCTGGCCGAGTACTCGACTATATGGGACTTGATGCTTACGGAAATAAGCCGTCCCTTGTTTTGGGACGCAGAAATAGGAGTATATACTACGGCATAAAGGAAAAAGAACAGGATGCCATGCGCACCATGCAGCAGATCGAAGAGGAGGCGGGCGGCACTCCGTCCGTTACCTATGAGCCGAGTGCATTAAGGCAGCTTTCGAACATCAAGATGCTTCGTGTCCTTCTTGGCATGGAACAGTTCGACGCTAAAAGGGATATCGCATTTTCATATGAAAAAAAGGTGGTAAACGGAAACGATGTTTACCTTGTTAAGTCTGCAAAAATTCATAATTTTGCCAATGCATTTTCCACAAGAATGACAAAGAAGTCCCTGCAGAACCGTGCAGCGGATACGGATTTTATCGTTTCATACAAGGAAATGATCGATTTTATCTCCGATATGGATGGGGATGATGTGGACTATATTGCCGGAGATCTTTTGAGCAGTGATCAAAAGAAGGCATTTGTGAGCAGATTATCCTTCCTGAAAAACTGGATCGAGCAGCAAAACAGCAATCAGATCGAGGACGAAGAAAACCGGCCTCGAAGGTTTTCCGCAGAGGATTGGAATGATGCGGAAAAATGCGAGCGCATCTGCAAGCAGATCATGAACGATAAGGGGAGTGCATTTTCCGTGCTTTTCGGAGAAAACACACATCTCTCCGGAAAACAGGGGGACATGATCTGGGAGGCTGAGGAAGCGGAGCGCCTGCGCGAGGAGCGTGAGCGGGCAAGAAGAGAGCAGGAAGAGGAAGACCGCAGGAAAGCGCAGGAAGAGGAAGACCGCAGGAAAGCGCAGGAAGAGGAAGACCGCAGGAAAGCGCAGGA
>ONVB01000329.1 GCA_900321145.1 uncultured Eubacteriales bacterium
ATAAGAACTTACTTTCAGCCGGACAGTGGCATCGATTATTTCAACAGGCAGTAACACTCTGAGCTTTAGGGGATGAGTAAGACTTTTGAGAGTAAAAGGTGAGGTTAAACTAAAGAACGGTAAGAAGCTGCGGGAAAGTCTGATAGTGCGCTTTCCCGTGGTTTCTTTGGCGTCGCTTATCATGGCGATGAATATCAACACCTTTGTTCATACCGGCGGTCTGCTACCGGGCGGTGCGAGCGGACTCACTCTTCTGCTTCAGGAGGTCTTTCTGAAGTATTTTCATATTTCGCTTCCGTATACACTTATCAATCTTTTGATAAATGCTTTTCCGGTATATATAGGCTTCAGGTTTATCGGAAAGAAGTTCACCTTGCTTTCGTGCTGGGTGATCATTCTCACGAGTGTACTTACGGATGTTCTGCCTGCTCATATGATAACTAAGGATACTCTGCTGATCAGCATTTTCGGCGGACTTATCAACGGTGTTGCCATAAGCATCTGTCTTATAATGGATGCGACCAGCGGCGGAACGGATTTTATAGGTATCTATCTTTCCGAGAAGAGGGGCGTCGATTCCTTCAATATCACTTTGATGATAAACGGCTGCATCCTTCTTGCGGGCGGGCTGCTCTTTGACTGGGATAAGGCTCTTTACTCTATCATATTCCAGTATGCGTCGACCGGCGCGATCCGCATGCTGTACAGGCGGTTCCAGCAGCATACGCTATTTATAGTCACAAATAAGCCGCGGGAGGTCTGCGATGTGATCTCGGAGTTGAGCAACCACGGTGCGACCATACTTGAGGGCGAGGGCTCCTACGAACACTGCGAGCGAAATGTGGTATACTCGATAGTCTCGAGCGAGGAATCGAGCAAGGTTATTACCGCGGTCAAACAGGCGGATGAGTCCGCCTTTGTAAATGTGATCAAGACTGAGCGACTGAACGGAAGATTCTATCAGAAGCCTAATGACTAAGGGAAATAATAATGAAGCACAGAATCATCAGTGAAAAGAATCATTGAAGTAAATATGTGTTGAAAAATCATAGACGAGAACGAATCATCGAAGAGAACAAATCATAGACGAGAATGAACCGCTGAAGAAAACGATCATCGAAGGGAGGCACGGCTTATCATGAAGACTATCACACTTGGAAAAACGGGTATAACCACACCACAGAATGCGTTTGGTGCGCTGCCGATACAGAGAGTCAGTATGGAGGTTGCGGTCAGGCTCTTAAGGGGAGCTTACGAGGGCGGCATGACATTTTTTGATACAGCACGTGCTTACTCGGACAGTGAGTTAAAGCTCGGCGAAGCATTTGATGGGATGAGGGATAAGGTATATATATCCTCCAAAACCATGGCCAAGACCCCGGAGAAGTTTTGGGAGGATCTCGAGACTACGCTTAAAAACCTGCGAACCGATTATCTTGATATATACCAGTTCCACTGCGTGAATCAGTGCTACAGACCCGGCGACGGAACGGGGATGTATGAAGCCATGCTCGAGGCTAAGGAGCAGGGGAAGATAAGACATATAGGTATAACCGCGCACCTGATAGGAGTGGCGGAGGAGATAGTAGAAAGCGGACTTTATGAAACCTTGCAGTTTCCCTTCTCCTACCTTGCGAGTGACAGGGAGATAAGGCTTGTCCGTGATGCGGAGAAGGCAGGCATGGGATATCTTGCCATGAAGGGACTGTGCGGCGGACTGCTGACCAACAGTGAGGCCTGCATGGCATTTATGAAAGATTACAATGTGCTTCCCATATGGGGTATACAGAGGGAAAGCGAGCTTGCGGAGTGGCTTGCGTTCTTTGAGAAGGATGCGGAGATGACGGATGAGATAAGAAGCATCATCGAGAAGGACAAGGAGGACTTAAGCGGTGATTTCTGCAGGGGCTGCGGTTACTGTATGCCGTGCACGGTCGGGATACAGATCAACAACTGCGCGAGGATGTCCCAGCTTATCAGAAGGGCGCCTTCTGCGAATTTTCTCGGAGAAGAGTGGCAGGGCCTCATGGGCAAGATTGAGGAGTGTGTTGATTGTGGTCTGTGCAAGTCGAGGTGCCCTTATGGGCTCGACACCCCGAACCTTCTCAGAAAGAATTATGAGGACTATAAGAATATAATCGCGGGCAGAACAAGGATATGACTGCCGTGAGTGGAAGAAGACGGGGGGATTTCATAAGGCTCTCGCAAGGGGCGGGAGTTAATTCTGTTAAGGAGTATTGAAAAAATGGGAGTAGTTCAGGCGGATAATTGGAAACAAGGCTTTGCGTCTCAGATACTTTTGAGGGGCAGAGCCTATTTTGAGTATAAACAGGTTGAGGACGTGGAGTATGAGAATGATTCTGTGACCGCCCTTGTGACAGGAGGATTTAGATATCGCGTTAGCGTTGTTCATACAGGAAAAGGCGAGCTTTCGCTAAAGTGTACATGCCCATACGCGGACAGCGGGATCAACTGTAAGCATGAGGCGGCGGTTCTTTTCTCGATAGAGAGTTCAAGGCAGGATCTTCTTTTGCAATGGGCAAATGAGGGTGAGAAGAAGTCTTCATCGAAGACAACTACAAGTAAAACAGTAAAAAAGGTGAGTAATGCCCTTTCCGACAGTGCACGTGTGTATCCCTTTAAGAAGGTGAAAAGCCCGGTGAATAAAGGTGACGACTATCGCGGAGAGTATGAATTTTTCGATTTTAACAGTATTACATCGAAAAGCTTCATCTCGCGCGGGCAGTATAATAAAGCAAAGAAGCTTGTGGATGAAGGTTGCGTTGAGATAATACGGACAGAAAGTACCTTCTTCAGACCACATTACAACGTGGATGATGAAAAAGCGGTTGATATCACGGCGCTTGTTTTCAACGGGGAAAAGAATAAGACTGTAGTAGCCCTTGAACTTACGAAGAAACAGATAGTTTCGGTACGCTGTAACTGTAAAAACTGTTACGGTTATAATAATGTGGCAGGATATTATAATCCGTTTCATAGGGAAGACGATACTTTCTGCGAACACGTCCTTGCTCTTTTACTGAAGGCCAGGGACTACTTTAGGTATGAGAAACCGATGGACAGCACGGATGTCATATCGGAGAATCTGTTAAGTCGGTTCAGAAAAAACAAAAGTGTTGCAGTGTCCGGAGACGAGGGTGATGAGGTCAGTCTGATTCCCAGATTGATTTTCTCCGATAATATTCTGCAGCTTGATTTTAAGATCGGCAAGGACAGACTGTATGTTTTGAAAAGTATTGATGATCTGATAGATAGTGTGAATAAGAAGTCTTTTTTTGCCCTTGGAACAAAAAACGGGGTTGATTTTGCGACGGCGCATTTCTCGGAAGAATCACAGAAGCTTTATGAGCTGATCAGAGACGGAATCGAAGAAGAAAAACTTAGGAAGGATGCAAATACGTCATACTATGATATTTTCGGCTATGGGTACAGCAGTTCACCAAAGACAAAAGAATTCAAGCTCTATGGCAGCAGATTGGATCGCTTTTATGGGATATATAAGGACGGAAAGGTAGCCGCGAAAAAGAAGAACGGAGCTGACGGGGAAGTTTCATTTCGTGAAAAAGAGCTGAAGCTTGATGTGAAGATCGTTCCTGTTGTTACATCGAAAGTATTTGACGGAATCCGGGTTGAGGTAGAACAGCCTGATCTGTATGAGGGCGTAGGGAGTACTTATTACTATGACGGTACCTATTTAAATAAGGTGACGGAAGAGTGCTTTGATGTGATAAGCCCGCTGTTAGACAAGGATTATGATACTTTGTACTTTGACATCGGCAGAAATCATCTGTCGGAGTTCTATCATAATTTTCTTCCGCAGATCGAAGCTTACGCAAGGATAAAGACAACCTCTCCCGAGGTGATAGAACGGTATATAGCCCCGGAGGCTGAGATAAAATACTTTCTTGATGCGTCAAAGGAGGAGCTTTCCTGCAGCGTTAAGGTTACTTACGGCGACGATACATTTACTGTTATGCCGGTAAAGGATGGCGTGGGTCTGATCGGAAATGAAAGCTTCAGGGATTTTACAACGGAGCTTCGCGCCATGGGTGCGGCTGTAAATTATTTCCCGTCCTTAGATTATGAGAGGGAACTCTTCGTTCTGGGAGCGGAGGACCCTGACAAGGTTTTTGAGGTCCTTAGCTTCGGAGTGAACAAGCTTATGGAGTACGGAGAGGTTCACGCAACGGACGAATTCCTGAATTTCCGTATTAAGAAGAAATGGAACCTTACGGTAGGTGTAAAGCTTGAGAGTGATCTTATGTCCGTAAATGTTCTCTCTACTGATATTTCATCTGCGGAGCTCCTTGACATACTCAAAAGCTATAAAAAGAAAAAGAAGTACCACAGGCTTAGAAATGGTGACTTCATACATATTGAAGAGGATGAAAACCTCCGGATGCTCTATGAGATGATGGAGAATCTGGGGGTAACTCCCAAGGAGCTTGTGTCGGGAAAGATGCATGTTCCGAAGTACAGAGCGCTTTACCTTAATAAGATGATGGAGGAGCATGATGAGATCGTATCTGAGCGCGATAAGACATTTAAGAGTCTGATCAAAAGCTTTAAGACGGTAAGAGAGGCCGATTACGAGCTCCCGGGCGGGATACAGGCATCTGTAAGGAGTTATCAGAAGCAGGGCTTCAGATGGATGATGACTTGTTCGGACTGCGGTTTCGGCGGGATACTGGCAGATGATATGGGGCTTGGCAAGACGCTTCAGACTATCTGTGCGATCCTTTATGCAAAGAAGAATTCGGAGTACCGGACATCTATTGTTGTATCGCCCGCATCACTGGTTTTTAACTGGGAGGATGAGATCGGTCGTTTCGCACCTGATCTGACATGTCATACTATAACAGGAAGTAAAGCTGAAAGAGAGGAATTGCTTTGCGATACCGGCAAATGGGATGTGATAGTTACTTCGTATGATCTGCTGAAAAGGGATATAGACCTATATGAGGGGAAGGAATTCAGCTTCGTGATAATAGATGAAGCGCAGTATATAAAGAATCCCGATTCGGCAGCCGCCAAATCGGTCAAGCTGTTGAAAGCCACTCACAGGTTTGCTTTGACCGGAACACCCATAGAGAATAAGCTTTCCGAGATGTGGAGCATATTTGATTTTCTTATGCCGGGATACCTGTATGGCTACGAGAAATTCAAGAGGGATTTCGAGCGTCCGATAGTTGCCGGTGCCGATAAGGACAGAATGGATAAACTGAAATCCATGGTATCGCCGTTTGTCTTAAGAAGGCTTAAGGCTGATGTATTAAAAGAGCTTCCGGATAAACTGGAGGAAGTAAGAACTGTCAAGTTCGAGGATAAGCAAAGAGAACTCTATGATGCCCAGGTTACTCATATGAGAGTCCTCCTTGATAAGACAGCTCCCGAGGACTTTGACAAGACGAAGCTTCAGGTTCTGTCCGAACTTACAAAAATGCGCCAGATATGCTGCAATCCGTCACTTCTGATGGATAATTACGCAGGTGGGTCGGCAAAGCAGGAGGCACTTATGGAACTGGTCGAAGAGGCTATCGAAGGCGGGCATAAGATGCTGATCTTCTCGCAGTTTACATCCATGCTGGCGCTGATAGAGGAAGACCTGAAAAAGAGAGGTGTCGAATACTTTGTTATTATAGGAAATACTCCGAAAGAAGAGCGGATAAAGCTGGTAAACAGATTTAATACCGATAACACGCCCGTATTCCTGATATCGCTAAAGGCGGGAGGAACCGGATTGAATCTGGTCGGGGCTGATATAGTGATACATTACGATCCATGGTGGAATGTAGCGGTTGAAAACCAGGCTACCGACAGAGCCCACAGGATCGGGCAGACAAAGGTGGTTTCCGTCTTTAAGCTTATTGCCAAGGGGACTATCGAAGAAAAAATCATCAAGCTTCAGGAAAAAAAGAGGGCTCTCGCTGATGAGATACTTAAAGGTGAGGGTGGAAATCTTGCCTCTCTCACCAGGGAGGAACTTATGGAATTACTTGAGTCGTAAAGTGAAAAACCTCTTGACATACAGCTTACATCTGTGGTATTATCCCGATTTGTGAGCTGCCGTAGACAGCAGGTGCGGTTTGACCGCGTAAGGATTTGTAAGCAAAGACGCCTGCCGAGGAAGAGTAATCAAAGGATTTTGACTTATTCATGTCTTGCGGAGTATCTCCGCAGGACATTTTTTATGCACACGCTCGCGTAACGTGATCTGTCACTTCGTGACACGCGGGCGGCGCAGCGAGCAGGGTGCGACTACGTCTTCCCTACTCGATTTACAGTAGCTCCTACTATTTAGAAAGGGAGGAAAAAGATTTGGCAAAGGTAGAGTTAAAGCAGCCTATAGTTGCAGAGATCAAGGAGAATGTCAAGGACGCGGCTTCTGTAGTACTCGTTGACTACCGTGGACTTACCGTAGCACAGGATACTGAGCTTCGTAAGACTATGCGTCAGAATGACATAATCTACAAGGTATACAAGAATACCATGGTTAAGCTTGCACTTGAAGGTACAGGCATGGAAGAGCTTGACAAGGACCTTGAGGGCCCGACAGCAGTTGCTATATCAAAGACAGATGCTACAGCTCCTGCAAGACTTGTTCAGAACTTCGCTAAGACAGCACCTGCTCTTGAGATCAAGTCAGGTATCGTAGAGGGTTCTTACTACGACACAGAAGGCATCAAGCAGATAGCACTCGTTCCTTCAAGGGAAGAGCTTCTCTCAAAGTTGCTTGGAAGCATCCAGTCACCTATCACTAACTTCGCTCGTGTTATCAAGCAGATATCCGAGAAGCTTGAGGCAAACGGTGGCGCAACCGCAGCAGATGTTTACGCACCTGCAGAGGCAGCAGCTGAGGAAGCAGCCGAGGTACCTGCAGAAGCAGCACCGGCTGAGGCATAAGAATAGTAACAAACGGTTTATTGTTGAAAGTATTAAAATTCAGAAAAGGAGATTAAGTTATGACAACTCAGGAAATAATCGAAGAGATCAAGAAGTTATCAGTATTAGAGTTAAATGACCTCGTAAAGGCTTGCGAGGAGGAGTTCGGCGTATCTGCAGCAGCAGGCGTTGTAGTTGCAGCAGCAG
>ONVB01000026.1 GCA_900321145.1 uncultured Eubacteriales bacterium
CAGTATATCCCTGTGCTCCAATGCCCTTACAAAGAGTGCCTTTTCCTTGTCTGTAAGCGCCATGTAGCCGCTCATTAAAGCGTCCACAAGCTCCTTGTCACCGTTGTTTGCGGCCACATCGAGCTTGGCCATGTCGTTGATAAAGTTCTCGAAGGAATCTCTTGTATCCTTTATCTCATCCTTCCTGTCAAGGTAAGCCTTCTGTGAGGCATCCGCCTTGTCACGCTCTACATGCTCGCAGCTTTCCTTGAAGAGCTCGGATGACTGCTGTACCGTGTAGAGTCTCAGTCTCTCGTTGTCTATCTCCTGAACAAGATTTAAGGCTGAGAGCAGAAGCTTCCAGTCTATGGCCTCAAAGCGGTCCAAAGCGCCATCCGCAAAATCATCCTTTGTGAGCGAGCCGTCGGAAAGAGGCTTGTTGTCCTTTAACTGATAGCTTAAGAGCGAGAGCATGGCCTTGCCGATCATCTCCTTGGAATCTGCCTCCGTAAGAGCGAGCATATTGCCTCCCTCATCGGTAAGCTCTTCTATAAGCTCGAATCTCTTTTTCTTGTTGGCATAGGAATAGGTTCCTTCATCCTCATTCTTTCCCGCTGTAGTAAAGTCAAGTGCAGAACGGTTCTGAAGCACATAGACGAGCATACGCATCTGATAAGGCTTCAACTTCTTCACTGCGCCCATCAGGTCGTCTATCGACTCACCCTTGAACCACTTGATAGCACCGAAGCCGCCCCCAAGCTTGCCGAAGAAGCCCTGATCGTTCTTTCTTCTTGCCTTGTCCGAAACCGCTATCTTCTCAAGCATGGACATAAACTCATCCTGTGAAGCAGGCGGATTCTCGATATACTGCTTATCCTCCTTGTGCTGTATGGAAAGGAGACCACCCCTTGCGGCATCTATGGTAGCCTTTGCGTCATCTATCCTCTTCCAGTCTTTAGGTCTTAACTCTTCTCTCTTTATGTCGACCTTCTTCACGAAATCAAGAGCTTCCCTGAACATGGTCTGCGAGAAGTGCTCCTTCATGGTTCCGGTCTTTGCAACAAGCTTTCTCAAGCTCTTGCCATAATCCACATCAAACTCGACATCCTTGCCCTTGATGTAATCCTTGAACTTCTCACGGTTTGCTTTAAGCTCCTCTTCCTTGACTCCGAAGATAACTCTTAAGCTTCCCGACTCCTCCTGACGCGAGCTGTAAAGCGCAACAGCAAACATCTGTCGCTGCTCCACCGAAAGAGAATTGTACTTCTCGACCATTTCTTCAGGTGCAAGCTCTTTGATCTTCTTTTCAAAGTCACGGAGCTTTACCGCACCGGGATATGCCTTCGTCTCGTAGAAATCGGTGCTGAATACACTTTCGTCTCCGTGGGTTACCGATGATCTAAGGTAAGAATCATCAAGCACCTCTCCTGCTCTCTTTACTATCTCATCCTCATTAAGCTGACCTGTTATGTCATTTATAACATCAGCCCGCATATACTCGACAAGTCCCTTTATATACTGCTCTTTGGAGACTTCTTCCATGTCCTTTGTAAAGCTGTGAACACTTAAGGCCTTCTTCAGGGATGTATAAAGCCTGTCAAGCCTCTCAAAGTAAGCCTTCTGCTTTATGATAGCGGCATTGAGATCACCAAGCTTAAGCGATGCGCCCTTCTCAAACACATACAGTGCCATCTTGTCACACATTTCTGCATGCTCGGCTTTAGCCGCACTTTCATGAAGCTCTATGGACCTTAAGTCCTTTAACGACACATAGAAGTTCTTAAACTCTCTTGTAATACTCTTTAATCCGTCATCGCTCTTTCCGTCCCAATAGCGGGCAGCGTACACAGTGTACATATCGAGCGCCTTCTCTTCAACCGCGCCCGCTTCTGCTCCGTACTCATATATCCTCCACAGCCGCTCTGCCTCTGCCTTGGATGTAAGCTTATCCTCGTCATCCTCATCTCTGCCGGCATTGACCTGTTTTTTAAGTATCTTATACTCCGCAAGTATATCGGTGAGGATAGACGGAACCCTCTTTTCCTCCCTTGCCTTGCTTAGCGTCTTCCATGCGGAATCAAGAAGCTTCCTTGTCGCTTCCTCGTTCTTTGGCCTCGCGTCCTTATTAAACTCCTTATAGGCAAGCGAGAAGCCTGCCTCTGATAGTTTGACTACGGAATTCGCTGTCTCACTGTCTCCAAAGAACAGGGCATCATGAGCACGAACGCCGTCTGTAAGCTTCGTCTTCGCTTTAAGCTTAGCGTCGGCCCATGCCTTTGCATGCTGTGCCTTCTCCTCGTCACTCTGCTCTTTAAGCACCTGTGGCTTAAAGCTGCTTGTCATATAATTATGGACAAATTCCTTAGCCGCGCCGACTGCCTTCTTCTTAAGCTCCTTGTTGGTAAGCTTTATAACATCGGCGATCATGGTCTTGTTGAATTCGTTAAGAGCCCTGTCTGCCGCAGGCTTTCCTACCTTAGCGGTCCAGGTCTTCTTGAACTCCTCGAGCTCCTTGTCCGTTATCACGGCATTCTCAAGCCTTACGACATCATCCCCGACATTTTCCGTCTTTCTCTCGGCAGCTCTCTCGTAGATGTACATCTGACGATAGAATTCTCTCTCCACGGACGCGACATTCGGATCGTAATTCTTTGTAATGCGCTCATAGAGCAAAATGGCACCCTTCTGCGTGAAAAGATCCATGAACATCTCCGGATCTGCCGACACATGCATATCTATCAGGCCCTTATAGACTTCCTTTGCGTGCATTACACTCCTGTAGCCCGCGACATGATCCTTGGTCCAGTCAAGTAGCACTTCCTCGCCTGCCGCCCTGTTATCCTCTATAGAACCCTTCTGGCCGTTCTTCTGGGCAAAATACTCCTGCTCAGCCCTGTCTATCTCATTCTTCCAGTAATCCGCATCAAGCTCCGCACTCTTGTCATCGCTTAAGATCCGATCGAGTCTCTCTCTTAAGAACATATTCTTTAAGTGCTCCGGACGATCCTTAAGCTGTACGGCAACATTCTTAAACTTTGCCAGCAGCTCCTTTATCTTCTTTTCGGCGACACTCGGAACGGTATCCATCAGCGCGCCGAGCACTTCATCTTTTTCTATCAGAAGAGATGATATGCTCTTAAGCTCGCCGCTGCCTGCATTTTCAAGCATAGCAAAGCGTTCCTCAAAAAGCTTCACGGTATCCTGAAGCTCCTTGTCCATTACACCCTGACTGTCTATGCTCTTATGATAGATTTCCTTTAAGTCCGTTAAGCTGTTTGCTCCTATAAGCTCGTGGTTCTCCTCGGAGACACTCGCGCTGTTTAAGCCGATCTCCGTGATCTCCTTCTTAAGCTTCTCTACCCTTGCGTCGTCGAGGACATCGCCTTCTTTGACCATGGACTCAAGTGTCTTGAGCAGTTCCTCTTCTTCCTTTTTCTTGCTTTCCTCAGCATGCTTATTCTTATCTGCTTCCTCGGCATGCTTAAGCTTGTCATTCTCGAGCTGTTGTCTGGAAATCTTTATCTCCTCTGCTTCCAAAGCAGCCTCGGCCCTGCTCTTCTCAAGCTCTTCCTTTTCCTTCGCGATACCGGCCTGTTCCACTACCAAAGCATTCTTAAACTCATTCAGACTCTGCCTTAAGGTTTCAAGCTTACCCGACTCCGTATCGATCTTCTTTCTCAGACTGTCAGCCTTCTTTTTTGCCGATTTTATCTCTGACTGCAGATTCTTTATCTCGGATTTATTATTCGAGATGGCCTCATTTAAGTGAGTATTTTTAGCTCTGGTCGCGTCAAGCTGAGCCTGAATGGTCTTTTTGATCTCACTCTTCTGATCTTTTTGATAGTACTCTTCTCTCTTGGCCTTGATAAATGCATTGTTGCCTTCTATCAGGTTGTTGTTCTCCGCATTAAGCCTCTCAAGATCCTTTATGCTGTTTTCGTTTCTTCTGACTGTACTCTCATTTTCCTGCAGTTCGAGTTCTGAGCTGTTTAGCTTATCGGCCTGTGCATTAACGGCATTCTCCTTCTTTATAAGCTCGGTCTCTTTGGGCTTTACTGCCTTCTCCCTTGCCTTTATTGCCGTCTCACGTGAGCTTATATCCGTCTTCTTTTGTGCTAATTCCTTATCCTTTTTTTCGATCTCACTCTCACGACCGGCAGTCTGAGCCTTCCACTTGTTTTCTTCCTCTTCATTGAGTTTTCTTGAAAGCTCACCGTTCTCGTAACTCTTCCTGGCCTCCTCAAGTCTATTCTTTCTGTCCAGCTGCTCCCTTGTGATCCTCTCTATCTCCATGCTCTTCCTGGCTATGAGCTCGCCCGTATCATCCTTTGCTGTAAGATATGCTCTTCTGAGCTTCTTTCTTAAGTAGGAGGCCACCTCTTCCGGATAATCCTTAAGATCCTCATCGAGCCTGTCAAGCCTCTCCATGGCAAAGCGGGAAGCTTCCTCTATCGCAAGCTTGTAATCATCATTATTCTTGGCGAAAAAGCCCTTGAACAACGAGCCGTTCGGTCCCATAAGCACATCCTGTGCGCCACAGAGACAAAGCTCTATGCCGAAGTCATACTTGGCATCCTCATTTTTGACCTGATTACCCTCTCCGATATTCTCAAGAAGTTCCTCCGCATCCGGTCCGTTGCTGAAGATTTCTCTTATATCATCCACAAGGCTTACTGCTTTGTGATGCCCGCCTGCATCCATGTTCTCCTTTGCTTTTCTCCTCTCGTATTCGGCCTGGAGCTTGGGATCTACGGTGTACTGACCCGCCATGGTCTTCTGTACATCGATATTGCCAAGGTTGAAAAAGCTGAAGAAACTGTTATCGGATTTGATAGTTTCCGCACCCGAAAGCCACGCAAGAAAATGTCTCGCATTTCTGTTCCTTATCACTCCTCCGGAATTCTTCATGCCAAGGATTGAACCTATCCATAAGCGCATCTGGGCTACGGCCTCGGGACCTAACTCTTCCACCTTCTTCCATGCGGAGGTCGCCTTCTTCATGTTGGCCTGACGCTGGGCTATAATCTCTCCGTCGGCCCTGTCTTCCGGAATGTCGTTGAAGTTTATGTTTATATTTCTGCTTAAGTTTACCTCCCTGTCCGTACCGAGCTTTAACATAAGCCTGGTCTTCTGGGCATTGTACTTCGTCTTAGCCAGGAAGCCCTCTTCATGTATCAGATCTCTCATGCTCTTTTCGGTCTGCCTGTTTTTCAGCGTCTTAAACAGTATATTTCTTCTGGCCTGATCAAGCTCAAGCTTTTTGGATCTGTTAAGCCTTTTGTAATTTGCCTTCACAGCATCGCAGCACAGATTGTCCTTGAGATATGTGCACAGCTTCTCGAATTGATCCTGAGTGAGTATCTCAAGCTGGTCTGCGCCCTTAACCTCGGCCATAAAGGGAAGCTTCTCGATAAGCTCCGCATTTTCCCCGATTATCGCATTTATATTATTTCCGAGGAACTCCCGCTCCTCGTCGCCGAGTACTTCCTTCACCTCCGCGGAACCAAGCAGCTTTTCACCAATGAGCATATCCCTGTAAGACGGGATAGCCTGTATGTCATCTCCAAGTCTTTGAATCTTCTTTTCGGCAGGTTCGTCGCACACAGTCTGATGCCACTCCTTTTGTGTGAGAACCTTTATCTGCTCCTTTTGGTTTTGGCGGCTGTTTACAACCTTATCGTTGAATTTACCGAAGAATTCATCAACCTTTTCCTTAACTGCGTCCCTTGCGGCATCCCTGTCTACGCGAACCAGTGCAGTGTCAAGCTCTTCCTTGATATACTCCCTGCCCTCCGCTGCAAGCTGATCCCATTCCTCCTTGGTAAAGTGGCTGTATTCAGTCTTTTGAGCTAAGATTTCGGCAAAAAGCCCGACTCGCTCGAGGCGGTCCGACATATTCTCGCGTCTGTCCTTAACAGCGTTCCAGTCTGCAAACTTTGACAGGTATATCTGCGCTGCAGAGTCAAAGCTTGATGCAAATACTCCCTTCACCTGAGACTTGTATGCCTCCACAAAATCCTTCTGTGTTCTTGCCGATGAGCGGTCATAGATAGAGAGCATGCTTATGTACTGGTCTGCCTTGAGCTTGACTCTCTTAAGTCTGCCGAACAAAGCCTCATCGCCCAAAAATGCCTTGAGTCTTGCCTTTACCTTGTCCTTCATGAGGAAGAAGCCGTGCTTTGCAAGTATACCGTCCAACGCTTTGTCCGTAAGCCTGATCTGGGCTTTGAGCCTGTCCGCTACCTCCTTGTTGTTAAATGAACCGTCTATCACAAGTGACTGCATGGCTTTGCTCTTCCATATATCTTCGCCGCGCGACTTAAGATCAAAGTCAGGGTCAGCCTCCAACTGCTGCTTTCTCTTCTGATATACCTTGAAGTCTTCCCCGTACCTGCTCCTGATCTCCTCGGAAGTGATGCTCTCTAAAGTATCTGCGTCACAAAGCTTTTTACCGCTGTTCTTTATCACAAGGTCCATGAGCTTGGACTGAAGCTCGCTGAAACCGAGAGTAACATCGTCAAGCTCCCTGCCGCCTACCTCTGTCCTTATCTTACCGACATTGGCCTTTATATTCTCGTTTATATCCATGAGCTTGCGCGCAAATTCCTTATCGTCCATCTCATCAGAGCCGTCAAACCACTCCTTTACGACGTCAGGATAATCCTTCACGAACCACTCATCCAGGTTTTTCTTTTTCTGCTCCTCACCGATCACGCCTGTGGAAAGCATCTTCTCACGCTTTTTATTCCAAGCAAACGGCTTTCTCTCCCGAACATTTTCCGGAACGGCATCCGCGCCGGCAGCATCTCCGTTGGCCTCATTTAAGACCTCTTCGTGCTGCTCGTTTATAACCTCTTCCTGCTGCTCATGCTTCTCATTTACGACCTCTTCCTGCACCGCATCCGCCTGTGCCTCATGCTGCTCTTCGTCGTGAGCTTCCGGCTGCACATCCACTACTCTCATGGATTCCGGCCCTATCTTCTTCCATGAAAAATAAGCCGAATCGACTATCTCCCTGTTACTCAGGGCAGTGTTAAGCTTCTGTCTGGCAGCATCCACCTTCTCCATGATCTGCTGCTTTATCATGGGCGCCAGGTTCGCATCCGACCTTATATACTCAAGATACATGCCTATCTTCCTGTATTGAGTCCGCATATCGTTCATGGCAAGGTCCACCTTCTCCTTGTCATCCATGATAACATAGGCTTTGATGTAGGCTGCCGCTGACTTCGCGTCGAGTTCTATCATCTTCTCCTTGAACTCTATCTCCTCGAGCACGGTCATGGTCTTATTATTCTTTTGGTAGTCTTCCTTTTTCTTGTTATACCTCTTTATAAGCTGGGCCATCTTATCCTTACGGATAGACTTGGCAAGCTTTACGCTGTCACGCCTGTCCTTATCCGAGTACTTCTTGTTTTTTTTCGCAAGCTCCTTGGATTTAGCCTTGGTCATAACAAGCTTTTCGTCCAACAAGGGCATACCTACCATATGCTCATCGAAGAGTGTCCTTAAATCCTTTTTGAGGTCATGACCTTCGTCCTCGGTAAAGCGATAATTCTCCGTGATCATCTGCCCGGTCTTCACTACCTCGACGAAACCATCTTCATTCTGAGCATTTTCTTCATATACTGCCTTTTGAATCTGCAATCTGTTCTCTTTTAAAAAATCGTCCATTATCCAGCTTTCCTTTCTTAATTCTCGCCTACCAAACTGTAAAGTTCCTTAACCTCGGACATGCTCCAGCCAAGCCACGCTGCCCTGCACACTGTCTCCTTCGTTATAAGCCCCTCACCGTCATTCTTTATCAGAAGATCCGCAAGAGCATGCGACTGCGGGTTTACTACCGTAAACCATAAGTCGTAATCCTTGTACTCGTGCTCCACAATATCTGCCGCAAGACTGAAAAGTCCATAGAGTCCCTGCGGTTTTTCCTCATCGGCATACACAAAGGACAGCTCGAGTTCCTTTTCCGCGTGCTTCTTCACAAATATCGCTGCCTTTATCTCGCCGTCCCTTACATCCGCAAGACTTAAATCCTGTTCATAAGCGCTCTTATCCATGTCGATAAAGGACAAAAGATTCTTAGCTTCAAGCTTTTTTATGAAGTCATTGCGGATGTACTCATCCAAGTCAAAATAGGGCTCACCGTCTCCCATGCGTCTGAGGATTCTATGCCAAAATGCATTATCGGATCTTGCCTTTTTGCCTATCCTGTAGGTGTGCGACTCATGGACCACAGCGAAGTTTGGCTGCGCTTCAAAGAATTCATCCATGTGCAGCTCATCATCGCGCATGAACACACACTCCACCGGAGTAAACATGCCCCGCTTGGCTATAATATCCATCACAGACTGCAGGAGAAAGCTGCCGACGCCACGTCTTCTATACTCATCCCTTACGTACAGGTAAGTTATGAACACCATCTCGTCCTCTACCTTCAGCCTTATCTCGGCAACATGCTTTCCCTTTCCGGTCACAGCAACTATACGCTGCGCCCCTTCGTCATCATTTCCCAATTGAACAAGCTCATACCTGGCCAAGAAAAAACCCCCTTTTCATTTAGTATTCTGCATACACACCCACATATATCACTTTAATAGTCACTTTTGTGTCACACTTTAGAGAGTTCGGATTTTAAATCTATACGCATCTAATGCGCATCCTTATTAGTCGGCAGATGCTCGAGCATCTTTCCTATGATGAACTTCTTAAGCTTTGAACAGTAGTAACCGTATATCCTTATCATATCTTCGCCGCGCCCTTTTCCGCGGCCGATATGAAGGTCCATAACTGTCTTTGCGTCCTTTGGATCACCCGTATACTCCGATATGTTAATGGTATACTTGTCCCTGTGAATGACAGTGGCACCCGCAGACCCTGTCGATGCGGGCTCGACCTTGTATCCGGCATTGTCAGGATCGTAACCTCTTGAATTATCGTTTGCTCGCTCAAAATCCATACCGTCATTCATACTCCGCGTAAAGCCGGCTATATAGTGGATCATCATGCAGAAAGCTCTGAAGTCCACATTCCTTTGATCCTTAAAAAATGAGTCCTCCGCGGTTGAATGTACTATCAATACATCGGAGTAATACTTCCTGATCCACGCAAGTATCTCCGCCTTGCTTTGGATATCAAATGACGGGAAGTTGAGAAGCGGTTCGTATTTCTGCTTTATGCTGTCCTCCCTGGCGTTGAGCATCTTCTCATACATAAGATTCTTACCCGTCAGTTCATCTATCTTTGTCTTAAGCTCCCTGTTGATTCCCTTTATCTTCTCATTTTCAAGACTGGCCCGCGCTTCATTTCTTGATGCCTCGATATTTGCCTTGTCAAGCTTTCTGTTCTCCTCCTCGACTTTCTTAAGCTTGAGCTGTGTCTGCTCGCCGTCCTTCCTTATCTCTGACAGACGATTTCTCTCCTGTTGAAGCTCCTCCGAAAGCCTTTGGTATTCTTCCTCGAGATTACCATCCGAAGCTCTGTGTACGGAGTAGAGTTCAAAGTCACATCCGGTGAAATCGAATTCCTTTCTTATCGGTTCCCTGTGCCCCGCATCGCTTACCGCAGTCAGCACTTCTGCCGTAACATCCTCATAGAAGGACACAAAGCCCGGCTTTCTGTAATATATGATCTGTCCTTCGTTCGCTACCTCCACAAGCTCCTGGGAATCCATGCATTTCCCAAAAAGCTTTCCGGCAGAGTCCTTCCAGACGACCACATGACAGTATCCGAGCAGGCTTATGGTCTTTTTGTCTGTCTCTTCCTTAAGGCTTTCGTCTTCATAAATGCTTCCCGGCACGAAAATGACCGGCATATTTCTCCTGTCGCTTAATAAAAGCTCTTCGACCAGTCTTCTGCAGTCCTTCTCCGACTTGCCGTTCAACATGACCGGTTCTTCCGAAAAAGCATAATCCTTATCGATTCCCGCCTCCGTAAGAAGAAGCTCCTTATCCAAAAACATGGCTCTTATATAAGCAGGCCTGAACGCAGCAGCGTCCTCAGTGTTTTCCTCGGGTTCACGACACGATACACGGGTGCCGATCACCGCTTTTTTGTCGTTCATGTATATACTTATCTCTGTCGTAAATGCACGGCCGACGATACCCTTTTTCTCGGCTCCGTTATCCGGTTCGTACAGCCTGAGCTTAAATACCTTCTTTTCAGAATCGTATACTGCCTTTACATCCGAAAAGGGTTGCGGTTCGATCGACATTATGTCTTCCTTGGCGAAGCTCTTATAGTCCTCGGGATCGGGATAAGAATGCTTCAGCTCCTCGCCGAAGGCAGCTATCTCCGGATGGTCCTCCCCCGCACTCTGCAGGATGCGCTCACGGTACCACTTCATCACATACAGTATCACCTTCGAGTGCACCTGCTCCGCGTCAAGTCCGTTTTGAGGGTATACGTCAATCAAGGCCTGATAGGTGTTATACTGCCTGTAGAGCTTTAAGGGATTGCCCTTCTGCGGTTTGGAATATGCCTTGGCTTCTGTGTTGGTGTTTTCAGTGTTTTCTTTCATATACTTTACTCCTATATAAGATCCTTCGCTTCGCTCAGGATAACACCGGTTTTTCGGATGACACCGGTTTTTCGGATAACACCGGGCGCGGAATGGCGCCTCGGTTTCTATCCGATGATTTCTCTCATCTCGTCCATATCAAGTCTCGATCTATCAAGCAGCGCATCGGCAAGCGCTTCCACCTTGTCGAGATTGTCATGTATTATCTGCCTTGTCAGCTCCATCTCGCGATTTAAGATGGAGTTAAGCTTCTCATAATACTCCTTCGCTAAGTCCGACTGAAGCATAACATCCTTCGGGAGGGTTGCCATAAAGCCCTCCTCCATGCCGTAGGCGCTTAATAGGTCCGCTGCGATGTCTGTAGCGTGTTCAAGGTCATTTGAAGCTCCCGTTGTAAGTCCTTCATCCTCATTCTCCGCGAATTCAAGCTCCGCTGCACGCCCGGCAAGCTTGATACGTATGAGCTTTAACAGCTCGGACTTTGAGTAACCGCTGTGCGATTCGTCATTCTGCTGACGTACCAAGCCGAGGTATCCTCCTCTCGCGATGATGGTCGCATACTCCGGTGCAAATCTTCCGCTGCTGTCTCCGTCACAGTAAAAGCCCATGAACGCGTGTCCCGCCTCATGTCTTGCGGTAGTTCTCACATGCTCCTTCGAATAATTCTTCTCCTCGCCATAGACATATTCCTCAAAGCAGGCTATAAGAAGCTCCTTTGTAGGCTGCTCATCGCTTTCGGCAGCGCGGCCCGTTACCTGCTCTAAGACAGTCTCTATCTGCGACAGGGAATGTCCTGCGGAAAGATCCGCAAAGTCCACTATATCCTCATCCGTTATACGGTTAAAGTTATACTGCTTGTTCTTCAGGTCCTCCCTGACCATCTTTACAAAGGCTATCCTCTCTTTTCTGTCCGGCCACTTCATGTAGACCGACTTTGAGAAGCGCCTCATCAAAGGCCCGTCCAAGAACACATTTCTCTCGCCTAAGTTCGGTGCCTTGGCAGCATTTGTTGCCGCGATCACAAATACCGGCTTATCGCTCTTGTTGAAGCCGTCCATCTCGGTCATCAGCTGCTTTGTGATCTCGGGATAACTGTGACCGGCTCTTGAGTCAAGCGCAAAGCTCTCTATCTCATCTATAAACAGTATGCACGGCGCATATTTCCTCGCCACACGGAACACCTCGGTCATACTCCTCTCACCCCGGATAAACTGCGAACCCGTGGTGCTTATGAAAGGACAGTCAGCCTCGGATGCCATCGCACGCGCCAGCTTGGTCTTACCGCTTCCCGGAGGCCCGTACATAAGTATACCTTTTGATACCTGCTGTCCCGAACGCTTATATAGCTCGGGATCCTTGATGAACCTTATAAACTTCTTCAGTTCTCTTTTCGCTGATTCTCCGCCTATCACGGAATCAAATGTATCGCCTTTAAGCTTCTCGTCATCCACGAAAAGCTCTGCCGCCTCCGTGTCAAGACTGCGTATCAGACGGAAATCTCTGATGATAATGGATATTATCTCTTCCTCTTCCGTACTCTCTCTACGCGTGGCTATACCGAAATCAAGCGCTTTACCCCGTGAAGTAAGCCAGGATAACTTATCGTTTAAGAACTGTTCATACAGCAGACTGTAGACCATCTCCACACGTTTTTCCTGAGAAGCGGCATCGGCAACAGGCAGTATGCCCTTTACACCTCTTAAATACAGATCCTGTCTGTCCGCAAAACCTATCTTATGATTTTTGCTGAACTCAAGGCAGTACACCGGGGGTATGTCTTTTTGCTCACCGAGCCACTCTATCACATCATTGCCCATGGTATTCCTGTTGCCGAGTCCTTCCAAAAGCTGCTCATCCTTGCTTTCACGCATAAGCGGATCGACAAGTATGGCTGTGATCTTGTGATCACGAAGCTGTTCACTTATATACTTTGCGTAATCTCTGCCCTCTTTTTCTGCATATACATGGTATATCTTATATTTTCCTTTTTGATCCTTCTTGGGCTTTATCTTATCCAGATCTGTCTGATTGCATACTACGAGAAGCTCCGGAGGCTGTGCCGGAGATGTCAGCTCCCTTGCCAGATCATTTTCTTCAAGCTCAAACCTGACCTTCACCTTCCTGCCGGCGTTATCCTTCCTGTTCTTCTTTCCTCTTTCGCCTATCTTTTCGGCTATACGATAGACGCTTTCCTTGATGAAGCTCTCGCTTCTTGCATCCGCTACACGGGCATCAATCTCGCTCCCCATATGATACAGGAAGAGATACGGAAGAAGAGACTCGTCATACTCACAGTCCATATGCATGGTCTGTGATATGGTATTGCTTCCTCTGCTCATACCCTTTTTGATGATGGGAACAAGCTTGGCAGGGTCCATCGGATTAAACCCTATGATTCCTCCCTTGCTCATGCGCGAAAGTATCTCACTCGGAAGCTTGGGATTGCCATACTCATCCTTATCCTTGCGCGAAGCGTTCAGGATCGTAGCCTCCGACATGGAGGAAAGCGCCATATCCCTTTTTTCCTCGTAGAAATCCCTTCCCGCGTTGGTCGTAAATATCACTATGGTATGAGTAAAATCCACATCAGTCTCGGTATAAAGATCTCTTAAAAAACCGCCCTCGAGTACGGGAAGGAACTGATGTATGGTATTCTTATGCGCCTTCTCTATCTCGTCAAAGATAAGTATGGCATTCTCATTCTCCGACACATACGAAGTCAGAGCTCCCTCCTGGGCATTCCTCCAGGTTGCCTCGAAGCCTATCAAGCCGTGGAAGCTGTCGGTATTGGCATACTCGCTCATGGGAAATATCCTGTAAGGGCGGCCGGATACCTCTGCTGCCGTTTGGGCCAGATATGTCTTGCCGACTCCCGGCGGTCCCACGAAGAGAAATGTAGCTTCCGGCGACAGCCGATCCTCATCAAGCTTCACCTGTCCGTTGAACAACCCCTGTACAAACTTCCTGACTGCCGAATCCTGGCATATCACCTTCTCGGTTATGGCCTTCTGCATATTTGCATAGGTCTCGGATACGGAGAATATATCAATGTCATTTTCCTTCTTTTCCCTGACCTTCATCCAGTCTATACAGAAGAACAATACATCCAACGGAGTTTTCCTCTTCCCGTCCTCTTTTGCACTGACAAAAAATCTCCTAAGCTCTTCGGCAAAGTCCTTATCCCTTCCCTTTCGTGCGTAGATATGCTGCCATACACACCTCTCATACCAGTTGCATACGGTGCCCGGTGTGAAATCATTTTTTGAGTTGTCGATATGGAATATCTTCAGGAGAAAATCGAAGAACTTCTTAGCTTCCTCCTCACCGCTCATCTTTCTCACAACCTGTTCCGAGACAAATACTTTAGGATACTTCCTGTCTAAATCCGTCAAAATATAATGTAATTTCTTGGAATTGATCTTCCCGTTCTTATAATCCTCAAGTACTTCTTCGTACTTCTCGAATTTGCAGTTGTATATATCATAAGTCTCCAGAAATCCCATTATAAAAAGCTCACATCGAAGATATTTGTCAAGGTCGAGCTCTCTTGCATCCTTATGCTCTCTTCCCGGTCCAAATATATCAAGCGAGTATCTGTTTAGATACAGTCCTATCATAGACCAGACTTCTTCATCAACATATGCCTTATACTTCCATATCCACGATTGCAGCGTTGCCATTTACACCCCTCCTGTCAAGCTCTGTAAAACTCCTTAAATGCCTTCACCATATCCTCACCGCTTACCTCCTTCTCCGCGAGGAGTCTGTCGGCAAATGAATCTATAAAATCCTTATGCTTCTCTATGATCCCGGTAGCACGCCTGTCCTCTTCCCTTAAGATATCCAAAGCATTGCCGTTTCCGAGCTCACCCATGGCAAAATCCCTGATCATACTTCTTGCAAGCCGCTTCGCGCGGTCATAATCCTCGGATACGCCTGTAGCATTCTCGCCGAAGAAGACACGCTCGGCGTTTCTTCCGCCCAGAAGCTCGGCTATCATGTTCTTAAGCTCCCTCTCGGTCTTGCTTCCGGGCGACTGCTTGCCGAGCATCACGCGCCCGAAGCTCACAGCTCCGCTTCTCACACTTATCGACTCGGGCACACGCTTTTTGTCTAGGACATATCCGACAACCGCGTGTCCACACTCATGTATGGCAGTCCTTCTCTTTGAGGCTTTTGTTATCTCCGACGGATCGTAGAGCTCATCCCGGTTGGGTGCCGTCTCGATAAGCTCTTTATGCCCCGGGATATCCTTTGCATATATCTCCTTATAGCCTGTCGGTGCGTTGATATCAAATCTCTCCGCCCGCTTCAGGATTATCTGATGGATCACGTGATCCACGAAGCGTCCGTTTCCGAAGTTCGGAACCTCGCTGAAGTAGCTCATCAGATCGTATATCTTCTTCCTTGCGGCATCCCTGGTTATAAGTCCGTAGCCCTCCATCTTCTTGTCATATATCTCCATCAGCTCATCCGGAGTATAATCATCGAAGCTGAAGGTATAACCTATGCGTGAGGCAATACCCGGATTACTCTCCAGAAATCCGTTCATCTCATTTGTATAACCCGCAAATATAAAGACTGTGTCCTCCTTGCAGTCCTCCATGGCCGTGATCAGCGTCTCTATGGCTTCGTGACCATGACCGGTCATCCCTTTGTCCCCGGCGCCTTTTCCGTCCGTAAGCGAGTAAGCCTCATCTACGAAAAGCACTCCTCCTCTCGCGCGCTTGATCACATCCGCGGTCTTTGCCGCCGTTTCCGCAACCACTCCCGTAACTAAGTCCTTCTTTTCCGCAACCACAAGCTGGTTGGTCTTTAAGATTCCTATCGAGTAAAGCTCCTCGGCTATCATCTTTGCAACTGTCGTCTTGCCGGTTCCGGGATTGCCCATGAACAGCATATGCATGGAAAATGCCGGAAGCTTCACTCCGTGCTCCCTTAAGTACCTCTGATAGATAACCTGCTGCTTGAATTCTTCAAGCTTCTTCTTAAGACCTGTCAAGCCGATCATATCGGATATCCCGAGTTCTCTCTTCTTGGGCATGATCTGTTCAAAATCCGCTTCCGTTATAATCTGCTCCTCAGGTCTGACAAAAACACCTGTCCCTCCTGTTTTACCGTATATCCTCTTCGCCCAGGCTTCCTTCACCCGGTTGAATATATTTCTGACCTCTCGCGCGTTACCGAAGAACTCCCCCGAGCGCTTGGACAAGATACAGTTTTCGAGGCTTGGTACCGCAGACTCGGCTATGGAAAGTCCCTCTGTCTTGCACAGACTTCTGAATATCTCGATGAGTTCCTCAGTGGAATAATCCTCAAACTCAAGCTCATAGGCAAACCGGCTGTTTAAGCCCGAGTTTACCTTCATCAGACTGCGCATCTCCTCCTTGTACCCGGCCATGATGACTATCAGCTCATCGGGATGGTTTTCCATCGCGATCAAAACCTCCTGAAGCGCCTGCATTCCCCGGTCTCCGTTGTTGATAAAGCCATATGCCTCATCTATGAAGAGAACCCCTCCGTAAGCACTCTCGATCACGCTCTTTGCTTTTATATTGGTTCCCGAACTCCAGTAGGACATAAGCCCCGACGGTTTGGTTTCCACAAATCTCTTTTTATGTATTACCCCCATGGAGTAGTAAAGCTCCATAAGTCTTCTTGCCACTGTAGTCTTGCCGGTACCGGGGTTTCCCGTAAACTTCATATGAAGAGGTCTTTTCACCAAGGCTTTTTTCTTCGGATCGGACTTCTCTATCAACAGATTGGTATATATGCTCCTTATGGTTTCCTTGACTTTGTTAAGCCCTACCAGGTCTTTCATGGAATCAAGTATGATCCCGGGAGTCGGAACATCCGCACTGTACTTCGGTATGCAGTCTTCGGTTATCATATGATCATCCCTGAGCTTTTCATAGTACAGCGTGAGAATGCGGTTCTTAAGATCTTTCACGAATTTCGTTCCCTTAAGATCCGCCTCACGGTAGATGACATCTATATACTTCTTAAGCTTCTTCTTAAACTCTGAGCTTATGCCAAACTCCTCTTCATCATACAGCATGTTGAGTGTTCTGTCGTATACCTGATCCTCCCTCATGGACTCAACTACTGCATGATACTTAAAGGTTCTGTATATGATCTCCGCATTATTGACATAGCTCTCCCTGAAAATCCTCTTGCTGGTCACTATGACAAACGGCAGCTGGGGATTCTCACGCGCCAGTTCGATCAGTTCATCCCAGCCCGTCTTATACCTTCGATACTCTTCCTTTTCGCGTTCCTGTGCGCTTCCCGTTCCGGTTTCCACATTGATGAACGGATGAGTCTTGAAATCGACCACGCATATCAGGTTTTTGGGCTTTGTATCCCCATCGCCGCTATCATCAAATTCATAATCATATTCATCAACGCCAAGAAAATATCTTAATCGTGAGTGCAGCTCATCCGCCTGGGCAAGTGTAACATCGCCCCTGCAGCCGAAAAAGCGGTTCAGATATTTTATGATCTCCGGAGAATAATCTTCCTCCTCTTCGTAGATGAGGATCAGATTATTGCATGGATAGTCTACCTTAAAACCCATTTCTTCATCATACTTCATCTGAAACTTGCCAGTCACAAACGCTTTAAGCTTGGACCGGGAACGCTCGTCGAGATTCAGACCGAGTCTGTCGATCATATTCTCAAGCTGGTCAGTCTTATTGATTATTTTGTTGTGATAATACTCTACCTTTTCGCCGGCAGAGTTTATTTCTGTTTTTCCTTCGGGGAGATGATACCTGCAGTCCTCCGGTCCCGAACTGCTCAGCTTCATCAGCTCTTCACAGGTCTTAGCCTCCGTTATATTTTCACCGGCAACCTGAGCCGTATAGTCCGTCGGGTTGTCATTCCACACTTCCATGTATGCCTCTTTATAGGCATTTTGATCCGATGCATATTTCCACAGCAGTTCATTCTTCTTTCTGAGATATTCATAGACAACCGGCTGCCCTAAATACCTGTCCGTGTGAAAGAAACCCTTATTCACTCTCGCGGTTTCTTCCCCGTCTGCGTAAAATACGGACTGCCTTTTTACTCTGTCATCTATATATGCTTCAAAGTCTCTGCCGTCCTTCTTGTAATACGTGTCATACATATTCCTGTCTATCCACGTACGGCACGCAACAATGATCTCCGCAGGCAGCCATTCGCTGAGAAAAGAGTGCCCGAAGGCTCCGGCTTCAGACATTATGACAGCTATGGGATTTCCTTCCATCAGACTATACGCTTCCGCCTTTCCCTTCACGTAGGTACAGTCAGCCGTGGCACTTCTTAAAAGAAATGCCTCGGTGATCCTTGCGTGCTCAAAACTCTCCCTCGGATAAAGGCTTAAGAAGCAGTCAAGCATCCGGAAAATATGCTTCATGTCAAGTCTGGCGCACAGAGCTCTTGCGATAGACAAAAAGCTTGAGAAATAATTCTCCATACGTATCGGATGACCGTAATACTCTCTTATCATATCCATCGTCATGCCACGGACTATCATGTCATAATGAAAAACCGATGCCATAAGCTTATCGAGCGCACAAACAGCGTCCTCGCTCATGTCATCGACATGTGACAGGTCATTTCCGTACTTTTCATGATATGCCCTTATTTCATCCCGCACATCAGGGGTAGTCAGCAGATTATCGCCGAAAGGGTTTAGATTATATCTCGAAGGGTACTTTATAAGATCTATATATTCAAGCCTGCCCTTGAGCAGGCCGTAGCATACATCTGTTCCGAAGCGCCCGAACAAAAGCTCGGCTATCTGACCGAAGGCAAATGCCGCCACGACTTCATTTCCTGATATTACCTCTCTTCCCTGCTCCTTTAAACACTTGTTTATGAGTGGAAAAATCTCGGCGAGATACTTGTATTGAAGATACAGTTTTCCGTTTCCGTATCTGAATTTCTTTTCATCAAAGGCAGTCTTCATACCCGAAAGCTTCACCGCCCCCGATACAAGTTCTTCGAGCCTTGCCTTAAAGCCTGCTGTTTCATCCACTGTTTTTTCACTCGGATGTACGATTCCGAACTCGTCGATCTCTATGCTTAGTTTTAATCCTCCGACGTTATACATTATATACTTCCTTTCAAATAAGATCCTCCGATCCGACTGTGTGATAAAAGCCGCACACAGTCATAATTATACTAAATCACGTCATTTATTACAAGAATTTGTCTTTGTTCTCCAGTATATGGAGCGGGCCCCTGACAAGCAGACACCATACGGTTTCAGCGGCACATTTTGTCATATAATATGCCTTGTTTTCATCAGTCGGAGCGAGTTCCCTGACCACAATGTTCACCAGATCTCCCTGAGCATAGTAGAGCCAGTCCATGGCACCTATCAGAGCATCCGCGATCGTTCTCGGCCGTCCGAATCTCTCCCTCCACCTGCGCTCTTCATCCCTGAAGTATAAAAGATGCGTGCCAAAGAAGGTCCTCTTCATATGGTCCTCCACGAAGCAGCTGTCTATCAGGTTCAGGCAGTCCATATAATCGGCCGTCGTGATCCTTAAGAAAGGAAGGACCTTCATGTTGAACCTCTCTGACAGTTTTTTGTCCTCGCTTATGCTTATATCGCACATCGGCGGATTGTTCACAACGGATGCAAGTCTTGTGCTGCCGTGCACCTTTATGTACTCCGGGTCGTCTATATCACAGTGCTTAAGCAGCGTATGCGTATCTGCGCAGCCAATCAGTGACAGTGCGAAAAGAAGTCCCGCCGATGGCTGCGGCTCGTCGCCGGTAAGCTTACTTTTGTTTCTCTCCATGCATATCCTGTTTCCGCTTATCATGGCCCCGAGAAGCTGTGCATAAGACCTCCTGTCCGTATAGAACACAGCGTCCTTATCCTCACCTATAAAGCCCTTGACTATCTCGTCACATATCATCCTGCTGTTCACAAAATGACAGGTATATAAGCTCAGACTCTCGTTTACAAATCCGAGAGTCCTGTTCACAACAGCGTTGAAACTCATCCCACGCCCCTCCGCAGATGCGTTGATCACGTCCTCAACACCGCATCGTGCCACAGGCA
>ONVB01000070.1 GCA_900321145.1 uncultured Eubacteriales bacterium
AGGAGCTGCATCGGAATTGAGTGCGACTAATATATTAGACAATATGACTAATGCGGACAAAACTGCCGCGCAGACCCCGGAGCCTGCAAATGTTCTCTCGGCGGACTACATAGGAGAACAGTCGCAGAGGCTTTCACTCAAGGAGGAGACGCTTCAAAATGTCACGGATTCATTAAAGCAGGCGGGCATACCCGAGGAGAGTATAAAGAAACTGGTGGATTCTTCGGACTCATCCATGAAGCTTCTGAATAACATAAACGAGCTTTTGCAAAACGGTGATATATCTAAGGATATAAGTAAGGAGAGCTTATCCAAGCTTCTTTCCTCCGATGGCTTCAAGGCGCTTACAGAGCAGGCGGTAAGGGAGAAGTTTACCTTAGATCCTTCGAAGATGCAGGATCCGAATGAGGTGAATGACCTGTACAAGAGTATGTACGAGAAAGCGGGCAGACTTATGGAGAGCTTCTCGGGCTCGGGAAGTCAGGCGGGAAGCAACCTCGAACAGGCGGCAAAGGGGATGCAGGAACGCATAGATTTTATGCAGGACTTAAGCTCTCTGTACGGCTATGCGCAGCTTCCGGTCAGATTTGAGGACAGGGATGCGAATTCCGACCTCTTTGTATATATGAACAAGAAGAGCATAAAGCAGGCCAAGGATGCGGTGAGCGCCCTGCTTCATCTCGACATGGATCACTTAGGACCTACAGACTGCCATGTCAGCCTCAAAGGGAACATGGTCCACACCAAGTTCTATGTGGAGGATGAGCTCTCGGCCAGGCTTATCGATCAGCATATGAGCATGCTCGAGCAGGCGGTGGCAGAGAGCGGGTTTACTCTTTCGAACGAGACAGTGTTAAGAGAGCCTACTGTTGACACCTCCAAGGTGAATGCCGTGGTAAAGGAGATCGTGGGTGACGACCTCGAAAAGAGCGTCAAGAGGTACTCCTTCGATGTAAGGATGTAGATATTAAGTGTCATTCCGAGCGAAGCCGTGTCATTCTGAGGGCGAAGCCCGAAGAATCTTAAATATAGGTAAAACCAATGCAAAACTTCAACATAGGCAGCAAAAAACAGAATAAAGACGAGAAGAAGAAAGCGGTTGCCCTCCTCTACGAGCCGGGTTCGCAGGCACCTCAGGTGGTTGCCTCCGGAAAGGGCGCTACGGCCGACAGGATCATAGAGACTGCCAAGCAGAGCGATGTGCCGTTATACAAGGACACGAACCTCACGGAGACTCTGCTCAAGCTTGATATAGGCGACTGCATACCGCCGGAGCTCTACGGAGTAGTGGCCGAGATACTTGTATATGTCGATAAGATGGATAAGATAAGGGCCAAGCTTCAGGGCTGATCGTCGATACATTACATATTATGTGAGGTAAGATGAACACAAGAGAGATAGGTACAAGGTACGAAAAAGAAGCCGCGGAGTTTCTTGAGAAAAAAGGATATAAGATACTCGAGATGAACTTTCGGGGAAGAAATGCCGAGGCTGACATAATCGCAAAGGACGGAAATACCTACGTCTTTGTGGAGGTAAAGTACAGGCTGAGTGCCGGGAGCGGACATCCCCTCGAGGCGGTTACCTACGCAAAGCAAAGGAAGGTAAGCGCGGCGGCGCTTTACTATATGAGTATTCATAAGCTTGCGCCTGATGCTGTATCCATACGTTTTGATGTGATAGGGATAGAGGGCAGCGAGATAACGCATATCGAGAATGCGTTTTACTATACGAGATGATGAAAATTACGGATACAGGCCGACCTGAGGGAAGCTTCGGCGTGGATCAGGCAAGACAGGATAAGTGGTGTATGTTATGCAGATGATAAAACCGGACATAAAACTGAATGAATGGGCAGTGCTCAGACACAATGAGGATAACCTGCTTTACTTAAAGGAGCCTCGCGGCGAGCATGAGACCTATATAACCTATGAGGGCATACCGCTCATCAGGCACAGGATATATGCGCCGTTTGAAAGTGAGCTTAAGGCCGCATTTACCACAAGGATGGGCGGGGTAAGCAAGGATCATCTTGCGTCGCTCAATCTAAGCTCGTCACGCGGAGACGATATAGAAAATGTAAGAGAAAACTACAGGAGATTTGCTCATGCGCTCGGCACGGAACCTGAAAATATGGTATCCTCAGACCAGGTTCATGAGACGAATATAAGAAGGGTTTATGCCGGGGACAGAGGCAAGGGCATAGTCAGGGAAAGCGATATAAGGGAGACGGACGGTCTTACCACGGATGAAAAGGGTGTATGCCTGCTCACATTTTACGCAGACTGCGTGCCTGTTTACTTCTACGATCCGGTTCACAAAGCCATAGGGCTTGCGCACTCCGGGTGGCGCGGAACCGTAGCCGATATAGCGGGAAAGATGGTGCGCCGCATGGAGGATGAGTACGGCACAAGGGCATATGACCTCGTATGCGCCATAGGGCCGTCTATCTGCAGAGCCTGTTATGAGATAGGTGAGGATGTGGCTGTTGTCATAAAGGA
>ONVB01000217.1 GCA_900321145.1 uncultured Eubacteriales bacterium
ACAACCGATGGCGCCGGTGTTATAAGCCCCATTATCTTCGTATCAAAGAGGTCCTTCTCGGTAACGGTATCCTCGGGCATCAATCCCTTTTCGTATGCGACCTTGAGCATATCATCGAGTATCAGGCAAAGCTCTCTTGGCTCTGCCGCCTTATCAGGAACACTCTCATCGAATTCCTGCTCGTCAAAGAGAGAAAGCAGGCTGTTTCTGACATATATCTCATCCTCTTTGTCTATCAGGTTGGTCTTTTTGCCGTAATTTATAAGCTCCTGGATTAATCCGGATATCATCTCATACACCCCTATCTTTTATAAAACTCTTATGCCTCCGAATCGCCTTATCTTATAGACCATACAGGAACCCTCTCCGTAGAGTCCGTCCATTGCTGTCTTATATTCACTTACCGCGCGGTCATCCACAAAAGCCTGCATGGTCCCGGCAAAGCCGCCTCCGTGCACTCTCGGGATCCCGCGTCCCTTTAGCACATACTCGCTCACGGCTATCCCGACCGATACATTCTGGTGACCGACATCGTGATTGGTATATACATTCTGAAGATACTTGTAGGAGGAGTCTCCCGACTGCCTGAATATCCTCAGGAATTCATAGAAATCACCCTTCTTTAAGGCCTCTGCCTCTTCCACCGCTCTTTTATTCTCTCCGTAGAAATGCATCGCTCTTAAAACCGCTCTGTCGCCGCACTTTTCTCTCGCGGTATTTATCTCGCGCATAAAGTCTTCCTCGGGAAGCTCTCTTAACACCTCCCTGTTGAAGCAGGCCGCAACCTCCTTCATCTCCTTCGGGACCGCCGCATAATCCGGAGTAAGGTCCGCATGCGAACCCTTTGTATCCGTAATGCACAGGCTGTAGCCCACCGAAGACAGATCAAAATCTATCTTTTCTATCCTGGGATCCTCGGGATTCAGAAAATCTATATGACACAGGCTGCCGACCGAGCAGGCCATCTGATCCATAAGGCCGCAGGGCTTTCCGAAGTAGACATTTTCGGCATACTGACCGATCTTTGCTATCTCCACCGCATCTATCTTCATCTCATTGTAAAGCCCGGATACTATGGTACCGATTATCGTCTCAAAGGCTGCCGACGAAGAAAGCCCCGAGCCTGAGAGAACATCGCTCGTGATATAGGCATCAAAGCCTCCTATTGCATATCCCTGCTCCTTCATCCTGAAAAGAACTCCCTTGATAAGAGCAATTGTCGTTCCCTCTTCCTCCGGTTTTTTCTCCAGATTGTCTAAACCGATAGACATAACGTCGTATCCTTTAGACAAAACTCTGACTCTGTCCGGATTTACATTTCCCGCTACTGCTATGGCATCCACATTGACCGAAGCACAGAGCACGTTTCCGTGCTGATGATCGGTATGATTTCCTCCTATCTCACTTCTGCCGGGTGCGCTGAAGAGCTCAACCTCTTTTTCATTGTCTCCGCCTGCAAACTCGTCCGAATAGGCAAGAAGCGCTTCTATATATCTTGTCCTCTGATAGCCTATCTTAGACATATCCATATATATCTCAAGAAGCCTGCTGTCTTTGGCTCCGCTCTCGAATTCTTTTATTATCTCTGATATCGTCTTCAATTCCCGTTCCTCCGATCAAGATTCCCCGCTGTCAGTCACGCCTCGTTATATCCGTTCGGGTTCATGCTCTGCCACTTCCATGAAGAAGCGCACATCTCGTCTATGCCGTACTTTGCTTCCCAGCCAAGCTCCTCCTTCGCAAGAGTCGCGTCCGAATAGCATACGGGAACATCTCCGGCACGGCGCGGTTTGATCACATACGGTATCTCATGTCCGCAGGCTTTACCGAAAGCCTTTACCACATCGAGTACGCTCTGCCCGTTACCGGTGCCGAGATTATATACCTTTACGCCCGGTTTTGTTTTGATCTTTTTGATCGCAGCCACATGCCCCTTCGCCAAGTCAACCACATGGATATAATCTCTTATACAGGTTCCGTCGGGAGTGTCATAATCATCTCCGAAGACTCCGAGGACCTCCCTCTTGCCTATGGCAACCTGAGCCACATAAGGAACCAGATTGTTCGGGATACCCTTCGGATCTTCACCTATAAGACCGCTCTCGTGAGCCCCTATCGGATTGAAATATCTTAAGAGTATCACGTTCCAGTCCGCATCGGCCGTGTGAAAGTCCGTAAGTATCTGCTCTATCATATGCTTGGTCCAGCCGTAGGGATTGGTGCATACTCCCTTCGGGCACTCCTCGGTGATGGGTATAAAGGCGGGATCCCCGTATACCGTCGCGGACGAAGAGAAGATTATGTCCTTCACCCCGTGAGCTCTTAAAGCCTCGCACAGAGTAAGCGTTCCGCCTATATTGTTTTGATAATACTCAAGCGGTTTTTCTACCGATTCGCCCACAGCCTTTAATCCTGCGAAATGTATCACACAGTCTATATCCTTATTCTCATCCAAAACCCTGTTCATGGCCTCAAGGTCGGTTATATCCGCTTCGTAAAACTTTACACTCTTTCCCGTGATCTGCTCCACACGGTCAAGCGCTTTTTTACTCGAGTTATAGAGGTTGTCGACCACTACCACATCATAGCCTTCGTTAAGCAGCTCCACACAGGTATGACTCCCGATATAGCCTGCTCCTCCCGTCACAAGTACTGACATATTATCCCTCCTGAAATTTAAGTCGAAAAACTCTTCGTTTCTATACTGTGATCTCACTTAGAAACCATAACGCATAATCGTTTATACATTTTACCACATTTTCTCGGAAAAAGAAACATATTCTGTGCTTTTTAGCTTCCTATTTCATTGACAAAAAACGCCCTAAAGTATAGAATAGCCAAATACATCTTTATTCAGACAGGAGAGAGGTTTTATGCAAAATTCAAACAAGGAGCGAGGCTCCTTCAAAGGTTCACTCGGATTCGTTCTCGCTGCGGCCGGAAGCGCGGTCGGTCTCGGAAATATATGGAGATTTCCGTACCTTGCGGCAAAGAACGGCGGAGGTGTATTTCTGGTTGTCTACATCGTCCTTGCGCTGACCTTCGGTTTCACACTTCTTACAAGTGAGGTCGCCATAGGTCGTCATACCAAGCAGAGTCCGCTGACAGCCTACAGCAAGCTCAACAAAAAATGGTCATGGATAGGTCTTTTCGCCTATGCGGTTCCCTTCCTTATCATGCCGTACTACAGTGTGATCGGCGGATGGGTCATAAAGTACTTTGTCGCCTTCGCGACCGGTCACGGCGAAGAAGCCGCACAGGACGGTTATTTCACCGGATTTATAACCGCTCAGTATGAACCGATCATATATATGGGTATCTTCCTGCTCGCATGTGCGGTGATCATATATATGGGTGTCAGCGGAGGTATCGAACGCTCCTCCAAGGTTCTCATGCCCATACTTTTCATACTCGTGATCGGCATCTCGATCTTCGCCCTCACTATAAAGCATACGAACGCCGAGGGCGTGACCTCGACCGGTCTTCAGGGCCTCAAGGTCTATGTTGTGCCAAACTTCGAGGGCATGACTTTGACAAAGTTCATCGGAGTCTTCATCGATGCTCTTACACAGCTGTTCTTCTCCTTAAGTATAGCCATGGGTATCATGATAGCTTACGGCTCATATGTACCCGATGATTCCAACCTTGTAAAGTCCATCAATCAGATAGAGTTCTTCGATACATTTGTCGCTGTTTTAGCCGGCGTTATGATCATCCCGGCAGTATATGTATTCAAGGGAACAGAGGGCATGTCGGCAGGCCCCTCACTTATGTTTGTCGCACTTCCTAAGGTATTCGCCGAGATGGGGCCGGTAGGCAACATAATCGGTACCTTATTCTTCGCCATGGTACTCTTTGCCGCTATCACAAGCGGTATGTCGGTGCTCGAAGCTGTTATCTCAAGCCTTATCGACAGACATGAGATGTCCCGCCCGAAGGCAACCGTGATAGAGACCTTGTTCGCACTCGCTATAGGAGTGTTCGTATGCCTCGGCTACAACGTTCTCTATGTGGAGTTAAAGCTCCCGAACACATCTCCCGGCGGCTCGGCGCAGATACTCGATGTCCTTGATTACATAAGCAACAACATCATGATGCCTGTTGTGGCGATCGGCACCTGCTTCCTCGTAGG
>ONVB01000184.1 GCA_900321145.1 uncultured Eubacteriales bacterium
ATCTCGTTGCCGTGATCGAATATCTTTCCTACCGGAGAGATAACCGCTGCCGTACCGCAGAGTCCGCACTCGGCGAAGTCCTTAACCTCCGAGAAGAGAACCTCTCTGTGCTCTACCTTCATACCGAGGTACTTCTCGGCAACTACCATGAGAGACCTTCTCGTAATAGACGGAAGTATGCTGTCCGACTTCGGAGTTACAAGTGTACCGTCCTTAGTTACGAAGATAAAGTTCGCACCGCCTGTCTCCTCAACCTTGGTCCTTGTACCCGGATCAAGATACATATTCTCCGCATAGCCCTGCTCATGTGCCTCAACTATGGCATGAAGGCTCATAGCGTAGTTAAGACCTGCCTTTATATGACCTGTTCCGTGCGGAGCCGCTCTGTCGTAATCCGAAACCCTGATGACGATCGGCTTTGCGCCGCCCTTGAAGTAAGGGCCTACAGGTGTGGTAAATACTCTGAACTGGTAATCCTCTGCCGGCTTAACGCCGATAACCGGATTGATTCCGAACATATACGGTCTTATGTAGAGCGTAGCTCCCGAACCGTAAGGCGGAACATAATCTATATTGCCCTTAACTGTCTGAACGATAGCATCCACCCACTTGTCCTCCGGGTAAACCGGCATCTCAAGTCTCTTACAGGTCTCTGCCATACGTGCTGCGTTAAGGTCCGGGCGGAAGGTAACGATACGTCCGTCCTCCGTGGTGTACGCTTTCAGGCCTTCAAAGCATGTCTGTGCGTACTGGAGCACGCCTGCACACTCGCTCATGGTGATCGTATCATCATCAATAAGTGCGCCGTCGTCCCATGCGCCTTTACTGTAATTTGCAACAAATCTCTTGTCGGTCTTTACATAACCGAAGCCCAGGCTTCCCCAATCGATATCCTTTGCCATAATGATCAACTTCCTTTCGATGTAAAAATAAAACTACGTTCTCTAATATACCACTATTGCCCGAATATTGAAAGAACTTTTTTTAGTCCTGCAAAGGATTTGCTCCGTCCTTTGTCTTATCATAGAAATGCTTCTTGGTTCCCCTGTCGTACGCCACTCCCTTGGGCATGAAGCGGACTTCAAACGCCTGAAGTCTGTATGCATAGCCCGCGGAACCGGCCTTCTCAAGGTTCTTCGCCCAGCCGAGCCATCCGAACTTCTGCGCGTAAGCTCTGTAGTATATGTCATAGAGTTCGGACACTTCACCCGTAGCGTTGAGCTGGATCATCTCCACTCTTCTCGACATGCCCTTGGTTCCCGCATAGGTAGATGTATCAGAGGTCTTCGCCCACTGTGTCCAGCCCATCTTCTCCACATAAGCACGGTACTTTATGTCTCCCTTGATGCCCTTGAGCTGCATCTGTATGGTTTCCATCCTCAGAGCTTCCTTTGTGCCCGCTATCGCAGGCTTCTCCGTCTTGCCTGCAGCCGCATTTATCCAGTCCATCCATCCGCTCTTCTGAACATACGCCCTGTATCTTAAGTTCACTTTCTTTATGGTAAATATACCGCTTACGCTGCCTGTATAGTTGCCGATTCCGGCAGCTGTAACATTTGCGGTGCCCGCATCTACGTTATTCTCATATGTAAGAGTATAGTCGGTACCCTCGGCAAGAAGCTTGTTCTCATACTTCACGGTAACCTTCGGCTTGATCTCATCTCCGGTCCATGCCGAAACTGCTGTAACCGAAAGCTCCGCCTTGGATATATCCTCTGCTTCAAGCTTCGGAACAATCACGTCTGCCTCCGTAAGCTCGGTCTTTGCCTCCTCTTCCTTGAAGAGCTTGCCGCATCTTGTACACTTCCAATGCTCTATGTTACCTTCCTTATCGTAGGTTGCCTGCACGGCATCCACGAGCTCAAGGCTGTGACCTAACGCCCCGGCCACTGTATCTTCCTCTTTGATCTCAGTCTTTCCTTCCGCATCCGAAAAGATCTTTTCGCAGGTATCGCAGGTCCAATATGCTATGTTGCCCGCTTCCGTACAGCCTGCTGCCTTGGCCTCATGAGCTGTGAGCTTGTGCCCAAGAGCGCGTACAACCGTATCAGCTTCCGTTATCTCTGTCTTACCCTCTGCGTCCGAGAATATCTTCTCGCACACATCGCAGGTCCAGTATGCCGTGTTACCTGCCTCGGTACAGGTCGCTGCCTTGGCCTCGTGCGCTGTGAGCTTGTGTCCCGATGCGATGGCTGTTGCCGCAGCTGTTATTCTGCTCGTACCCTCCGCATCCGCAAAATAAGCTCCGCAGTTGTCGCAGGTCCAGTATGCTATATTGCCGGGCTCCGTGCATGTTGCAGCCTTGGCTGCGTGCGCCGTGAGCTTGTGTCCGAGTGCCGCTGCGATCACAGACTCATAGGATATCTCATTTTCTCCTGCAGCATCGGAGAAATACTTACCGCAATCCCTGCATACATAGTACGCAGAATAACCGCTTGTTGTACATGTCGGTGCCTTCGCAGGTACGGCTTTTATGCTGTGAACGTGCGGCGGCTCCTTGACCGTTATGCTTATGAGCTTTGAAGCCTCATTGTGGTTGCTTCCGCCATCCGCGGTAACAGTAACCGCACAGCTTCCGGTCTTGCTTCCCGCCGTGAAAAGACCGGATACCGTCTCTACCATGCTTCCCACTAAATCCGTTGTCTCCTTATATGTAACCTCACCGCATGCGTCCTTCACATACGCTGAAAGGTCTATGCTCTTTCCTGCTTCGACCTCGACAGAGTCCGAAGAGAGCTTAAGTGTATTCTCAGCCTTGGCTATGCTGACATTTAAGCTGTTTACCTCTACGTCGTTGTGATCTTCATCACCCTTTACATAGTAGTAAACAGTATAATCACCGGCATCCGCGGCAGACGGGGCGGTCCCGGTAAACTCCTCAACTCCGGCTTCCTCTGACTCGCCGGTATGCAGGCTGTACATAAGCGTACCGCCTTCTGCCACACCTTCCGTTATAAGCTCCTGAGCCTCGCCTGTGTAGGTAAGGCCTTCCTTCGCTGCCGGAGCTGTTGTGATCACGGAATCCGTTATGTCTTTCTTCACGGTGACACTCACATTTGTAAAAAGCGGTGTCGTATCGACATTGTCAGCTTCAGAGCTGTCAGGTGTGAACATCACTTTCATTTTCTGTGTACCTACCGTAAGGTCGGCGTCGGGATTCACCCAGCTGAATGTTCCGGGTATCGTATAATCGGAACCTCTGTAAACCTCTACCCTTCCTCCGGTCAGCGTAACCTCCGAAAGCTTGTGTCCTTCGCCTCTTAAGGAAGAAGCCACAGGCTTTGCAGCTATGTAAAGGTGCGGAGCCTTGACAACAGTGAATTCCTTGAAGGTTCCACCCTCGTATCCCGAGCCGCCGACAGTCACGAACACAATATAGTTTCCGGGCGCCTTGAAATGATCCACTACACTGACGTGCTCGTCACTTATGTGACCTGTAACATAATGGCTTATGTGATAGGTGTTTGGATCGAGCACCTTGTCCTTGTATGTAACCTTGTCTATCACTACATCCTGCTCCGTGCCGTCATACTGATAATAGTCACGGGCGAGCACGATCTCGGCATCTTCCGATATATCCTTTGTGTTGATATGGAAAACACAGTCTCCGGTATATAAGGTCTGCTCGACCTCACCGCTGTCGTCCAGGGTCTCGGGACCAATGGCAACAGAGACCTTGTAATCTCCAACCTCCGTGGGCTGTACGGCGGATCTTGGATATTCTGTCTTAAAATCCCCATAATAAGTGACAAACATCTTTCCTTCCGGTTTGTCATGGACCACCGGATCGCTCAGCTCGTCTCCGTACTTTGCTGACAGCTGATCTATATTATTGCTTATATCAACCGTCTTAAGGCACTTATATGTATTAGATGTTCCGTCGTTGCGGTAGTCCACCGCGCCGTACACCGCACCGGTATCCACATTGTACCATATACCTCCCGATACTTCGGGAAGAGTAACTCCCGTCTCTCCCGCCTGCACCTCATAGAAGCTGCCGATTCCATATTCTCCGTCCGCACTTGCGGTAAGCGGACCGAAAAATCCAAGCTCCGGTGCAAGAAGCGTCAATACAAGGGCGATCACAGTTACAAGCGCGATCCTGCCCGCATGCTTCTTTACATGTCCCAACATACCTTTTCTCCTATCCTTTCCGTACTCTTAATTCTTTATCGCTATACACTCAATCTCTATGAGTACATCCTTCGGCAGGCGTGCCACCTCCACGCAGGAGCGTGCCGGACAGTCGCCTGTAAAAAATGTGCTGTAGACTTCATTTACCGCCGCAAAGTCGTTCATATCCTTGATGAACACGGTTGTCTTCACGACCTTGTCTGCGCTTGAGCCCGCTGCCTCAAGAAGAGCGATAAGGTTGCCTATGGCCTGCTTTGCCTGCGCCTTGATGTCGCCCGTCTCGAGCTCGCCTGTCTCGGGGATGATCGGTATCATGCCCGAGGTGTAGATCATGTCACCCACACAAACCGCCTGTGAATACGGTCCTATAGCCTGCGGTGCCTTGTCTGTACTGATTATCTGCTTTGTCATGGTTTTAGTCCTCCTTTTTTAAGATCCTTCGTCGTTTCACTCCTCAGGATGACACGAGAGCCCGTGTCAGCCCGGCGATGCAAGTCTTGTGTCATCCCGGCGACGCATATCTTGTGTTATTCTGACGTTGCATGTCTTGTGTCATTCTGAGGGCGCAGCCCGAAGAATCTTTCTATTTGTTTACTATCGTTATATCACTTTCCCCTATCGTTATCTTCCCTTCCTTCAGCAGTCTTCCGACCGCCCTCTTGAACGCATTCTTCGAGAGCCCGAACTCCTTCTGGATCAGCTCCTTGTCGGCCTTGTCATTGAACGGAAGAACTCCTCCGTAGCTCTCTATGATGCGAAAGACCATGTCGGCGTCATCCTCCATCTGCTTGTAAGCCACCTCTCTTAACGAAAGGTCGGCCTTGCCGTCGGGCCTTACCTGAACCACGCGTCCCGATACTATATCGCCCGGGTAGAGCGGGCTTCCCATTTCCGACTCATGTATGAGTCCCGAGTACTTGTCATCAACCGCCACAAAGGCGCCGAAGTCTTTCTTGTATTCATATACAATACCCGTGAAGCTGTCACCCTTCTTGTAACCCTCCATGGGCTTAAGGTAGTTGTACAGTCTCATGGACACACAGAGCCTGCCGGACTTGTCCTCATACATGCGGACAAGGTACTCGTGTCCCTCCTTGACCTTCGTGGTCTGCTCCTTGAAGGGCAGGAAGATGTCCTTCTCCAGACCCCAGTCCATAAATGCCCCTATCTGCGTCGCAGACTTGACTTTAAGTCTAGCCATTTCGCCCATGGTAATGAGCGGTTCGTGCACGGTCGCTATCGGCCTGTCCTGCGAATCCTTGTAAATAAAAACGGTCATCGTCGCGCCGGCTTTCACACCCTCGGGTACCTGCTTTCTCGGAAGCAGCACAGTCTCTCCCGTACTGCTCTTTTCCTCGCCCAAATAGATGCCGAAATCCTTCGATCTGATGACCTTCAACTCGTTCCATTCACCTGTTTTTATCATAGTATATCCGTCCCTTTAAGATTCTTCGGGCTTTGCCCTCCGAATATCATACATTTACGAAGCGTTCTTAAGCTTCAACACCTTTGTTCTGATGAACCTGTTCTCCTTGTCCTCAGCCTTTTTGAAGCCAAGCTCCTCCAAGTGACTGCCCGAATTCGACAGCGAGAACACAGACATTCCCTTCTCGTTCATCTTTTCCTTGTAACCGTTGTACACATCCACAATGGCGTACACATCCTTGCTTCTGCCATCCGGACTCTTCAACACATTTCTTATGCACCACTCGCCGTACTCAGCACCCTTCTCCGGCTGAGTCTCGATCTTCTCCGCGTCCACTTTCTTCACATATACACTGTCCGTATCGCAGATCGCCCAGGGCACTACATAGATTATACTGCTCATATATCCCCTTATACCTCCGTGTAACGATGCTATCATAAACGAGTGAATGATAAAACATTTGTACGACTTTGTCAATCGGAAATATAATGTTGATTGAAAAGCCCTCCGGAATGGATTATAATCGTTTATATCACTTTCTATTATTCATTTTCAAGGAGGCAGCATATGTACAGTAACGTCACGATCATAGAACACCCGCTTGTAAAGCACAAGATATCCATACTCAGGGACAAGCACACCGGGACAAATGAATTCAGAAAACTTGTTGCGGAGATAGCCATGCTCATGGGATATGAAGCTTTAAGGGACCTCCCCTTGGAAGATGTGGAGATCGAAACTCCCATCGAGACCTGTATGACGCCGATGATCACAGGGCGAAAGCTTGCGATAGTTCCCATCCTGCGTGCGGGACTCGGCATGGTTGACGGACTGCTTTCCTTATCTCCGACTGCCAAGGTCGGACACATAGGCTTGTACCGTGATGAGACGACTCATCAGCCTAAGGAATACTTCTGCAAGCTCCCCGAGCCCATCGAGGAGAGGATGATCATAGTCACGGACCCCATGCTCGCAACCGGCGGTTCAGCCGTAGATGCCGTAAATCAGATCAAGAAGCACGGCGGTAAGAAGATAAAATTCATGGCCATCATAGCCGCACCCGAGGGTATGAAGAGATTGGCCGAGACGCACCCCGATGTAGATATCTATATAGGGCAGCTTGACAGATGCCTGAACGAAAATGCTTATATCTGCCCCGGTCTCGGAGATGCAGGCGACAGAATATTCGGAACAAAGTAGTCTCTATGCTTAAATACATCCGCTACGAAAGGCCCGCGTTCTTTGCCGCCTGCTTTGCCGCATCGATCTCGGCCTGCTTTTTGGCATCGTCCTCGGCGGCTTCACGGTTCAGGCGCTCCATGATCTCCTGTGCGAGCCTTAACTGCTCTTCGGTTGAGTTTGCCGCGGCAGCGGCCGCTCTCTCATCCTCGAACTCCATAGCAGGAGTCTGAACCTGATGCGCCGCATCTTCCTCGGCCCTGTGCCTGCCCTCCGCGATAAAGGCGTTCACATCGACCTTGCCCGCTTTCATGATCGCAGCGATTCGCGCATCCTCCTCCTGCTTTCTCCTGAGCCGCTCTATCTCCTGTCTGCGCCTTGTTTCTTTGTCGGTGTTGATACGGTCGAGCACCGCCATTGCATCAGCGGAAGAACCGGGTACCGTCTCCCGTCGCGCATCCGCGCTCCCGGATGCATCCGCCGCTCCCGGCGAAGAGCTTCCGTCGGAAGCCTTTTGCGGCGCTTCGGGATCGATGTCCTTCGAGATCACATTTCCGAACTGATCTATCGTCTCCTCCCGAACCACGATCTTATTTCCCTTTTTCACATATTTCAGGCGTATAGGGTAGACTATGTGCACGTGCCACCACTTTATTACATTTTGCGATAATGCCTTAAAAATGTTCATACTTCATTCTCCACGATCATCAACCGGTGTTTTTATCTTTTGTATCATCCGATATGCTTACTCCCCTACCTTTTCGGTGTAGTTGCATACCGGGAATCGCGAACAGCCGTAATAGCTGCCGAACTCGCCGTGACGAAGCTTCAAATTGCTTCCGCACTTGGGGCAGCGCTTTCTCGCCGGCTTTGCTCCTGCTGCCTGAGCCTCGGTTGCCTCTTCTTTTACCTCATCTGACATATTGTTATCCCCCTTTTGCAAAAATGACACATATCTACAGTCTCCTCAGTATCTCGAGGATATAATCCCATGTTCTCTTCACGCTCGCTATATCCATCGTCTCCGCCGTTGTATGTATATCCTTCAGATCCGGGCCGAAGGAAACCGCATCGAGCCCTTCAAGCTTTCCGGCAAATATCCCGCACTCGACGCCTGCGTGTACGGCCTCTATGATCGGCTCACTTCCGTAAAGCTCTTTATATGCTTCTATCATGATATCCCTTAAAGCCGACTCCCTCTGATACTCCCATGCAGGATAATCACCCTCGGTCTTTACCGTACCGCCCAGCACATCCATGAGACAGCGGATACGTCCTACCAGCTCCTCCTTCTCCGAAGTTACTCCGGATCTGACACAGAAGCTGAACCTCACTTCTCTTATATCACTGTCCAATATACCTAAGTTTAACGAGGTCTGTACCAGCCCGGGCAGATCCTTGCTCATCCTCTGGATTCCCGCCGGGAAGAGATGAAGCGCCGCGATCACTGTTCTCGTGGACTCATAGGTCATTACTCTCTTTGACTTCTTCTCCATGCCCATGGCTATCTGTATATCAAAATCGGGATCGGTTATTTTAAGCTCCTTACCGATTTTTTCCTTAAGGTCCGCCACGCGCTCGGCAAACTCCTTTATATCTCCCTCGGTATCAAGCAGAAGCCTTGCTTCCGCGCTCTTCGGGATAGCATTGTCCTTCATGCCACCCTTGAGGGAAATGATCCTCATGGACACTGTCTCGTTCAGCTCATACAGTATGCGGCCGAGCAATACATTTGCGTTAGCTCTCTCCTTGATGATCTCGATGCCCGAGTGGCCTCCGGTAAGCTTATCCACAGACAGCCAGACCTCGAAGCCCTCGTCCTTCTCGATCTCCACGGGAAGAGTGGCTACTGCAAGCACGCCGCCCGCGCAGCCGCACAGAACATGGCCTTCGTCCTCCGAGTCCACATTGAGCAGCACCCTTCCTTCCAGGACGCTTCCGTCAAATGCGGTGGCACCGAGCATGCCTACCTCCTCGTCGACAGTCAGAACAACCTCCAGCGGCGGATGGGATATATCGTCCGAATCAAGTATGCTCAGGGCATAAGCCACCGCTATTCCGTCATCTCCGCCCAAGGTAGTTCCGTCGGCGGTGACCACTCCGTCCCTGACCATAAGCTTTAAGCCGTCCTTTTCAAAGTCTATCTCGCGGCCGGCATCCTTCTCGCAGACCATATCCATATGCCCCTGGATTATGACTGCCGGATGATCCTCATACCCGGAGGTTCCGGGCTTTTTGATAAGTATGTTGTTGCTCTCATCCTGAAGCACGAAAAGTCCGCGCTTTTGTGCAAAGTCCTTAAGGTAATCGCTTATCTGCTTAGTATTGCCCGAACCGTGCGGTATGCTGCATATCTCTTCAAAGAAAGAGAACACCTTCGCCGGCTCGAGTCCGTCCAAAACTCCCATTTTCAAGTCTCCTTAATATCTCTATAGTCTGAATACCGAGTTGTATATCTCCTGGAACGAAGCACCGCTCACTCTGCATATAGCCGCTATGCTCTCGTACTCCGGATAGTATCTCGTCTTGTTTCCTATCTTTACCGCCTTCGCCTTGATCGCGCCGTAATCCGACTCAAAGCTTACCACATCCCTTACGAGTATGGTTCTCTCCATGCGCTGGCGCCTTATGCCTATCGTGGTCGTATGGGTGAAGAGCAGATTCTCCATCTTGTCTATGTCGGCCTCAAGACACACAACCTCTATCTGATAGCCCGGACGGTTCTTCTTCATAAAGCAGGGGATATAGGATACATCCCTTGCACCGGCTTTAAACAGCGACTCCATAAGGAATCCCAAGGCCTCTCCCGTGCAGTCGTCCACATTGCTCTCGAGCTTATATACCACATCATTTTCGTGTGCGGCACTCACATAATCCGTGTGCTCCATCTCCCGCTCTTCTATGATCATCGCCCTGAGTATGCTCGGCCTCTCGTACTCTCTCTTGCCTGCACCCATTCCGGTCTTCTTTATGGCAAATGTCTTCGGTCTCTCAAACTTCGTCGTTATGGCAGCAACTATGGCCGCTCCGGTAGGTGTCACGAACTCACCCTTGGTGCTTGTAAGCTCGAGAGGTATGTGATAAGCCTCGCAGGTATTAAGGACCGCAGGTACCGGAACCGAGAGTATGCCGTGCTGTGTCCTTACCGTTCCGCAGCCCTCCACAAGCTTTGACACATACACCTCTTCCACATCCAGCATATCCACGCATACCGCTGCGGCGATTATATCCACTATGGAGTCTATCGCTCCCACCTCATGAAAATGTACCTCCGTAAGCGGAACCCCGTGCGCCTTGGACTCTGCGTCCGCGAGTACCCCGACTATCCTCCTGGCGAGTGCCTTGGCATACTCTGACATATCCACACTGTCTATGATCTCCATCACATCCCTGAGTGTTCTGTGATGGTGGTGGCCGTGGTCATGATGATGCTCGTGATCATGGTCGCCTTGCTCATGGTCGTGCTCATCGTGATGGTCGTGATCATGGTCGCCTTGCTCATGGTCGTGGTCATCATAATCATGGTGTCCTTGCTCGTTATACTCATACTCTTCAGGCTCTGCATATGTCTCACCGTGCAGATACTCCATATCGTGATCGTGATTCTCATAGCCCGGTTCCAATATCACATCGAAACTGTTGCAGTCAAGCCCTGCTTTCCTGACTCTGTTCATCTCCACCTTGAAGCCCGGTATGCCCGAGCTCTCAAGTATTCTCTTTAACTCGTCGAAATCAGCACCCAGATCAAGCATTGCCCCCACAAACATATCTCCGCTGATTCCCGCATTACACTCCAAATAAAGCTGCTTTGCCATACGTACCTACCTCCGTTTTGTTTTTATCTATAAGTATATTTCCGTCCGATTTTATCCTACAGCGGGTTCGCGCCATCCTTGGTTTTATCGTAGAACGGTTTCACCTTAGATGCCTTCGCAGGTGCAAACTCCGCACCCTTCACCGCAAAATTCACCTGAAACGCTTCAAGCTTGTAGGCGTATCCGGCGGTACCCGACTTCTCGCTGTTTGTCGCCCATCCGAGCCACCCGAAGTTCTCCGAGTAAGCCCTGTAATAGATGTCGTACATCGCCGCAACCTCTCCGGTCGCCTTGAGCTGTATCATCTCAACTCTCTTGGACTGTCCCTTGGTGCCCGCATAAGTCGTGCTGTCTGCCGTGGAAGCCCACTGTGTCCAGCCGAGCTTCTCCACATAAGCTCTGTAATCTATCTTGCCCGACACACCCGTAAGCTGCATCTGGATAGTCTCCATCCTCAGGTTGTCGGTGGTTCCCGCCATGGTCGATTCCTTGGACGACGCTACATTTGCCACGGACCAGGGCAGCCAGGCTTTCTTCTGCACATAAGCCCTGTACTTTAATACAGGTTTTTTTATCGTAAATATATCGGAGATCGTACCATTGTAATTACCCTTTCCGGTAACCGTGACCGTCGCCGTGCCCGCATCCACATTGTTCTTGTACGAGAGCGCGTAGTCAAGTCCCTCCTTGAGCACCCTGCTTCCGTCCTTGACGGTGACCGGAATCTTGACAGCCTTTCCCGTCCATGCTTTTACCTGGTCTGCAGCCGCTACCGTGACAACGCTTCCCGCTATCGACTTCGGAGTTATGTTATACTTCAATACCTTTGTTCCGGTGTAATCTCCCCTACCCTCTATCCTTACATAATACTCGCCCGCTATCTGTCCGATATAGGCAAATGCATTGTAGTCGTCTTCTGAGAGCACCTGCTTTCCGATCATTACCTTTTCTATAGCGGGGATCGCAAACTTGCCCGTATAAACCATGGATGATTCTTTCAGATAAATGACAGCCTTGGATATGTCATAGGACACAAAATCATCTGCCATGGGCCCTATCTCAAACTCTGCCACATATATCTTCGGATCGTAATAATCATCTCCGAGTATGACAGCTATCGCAAAGTACTGACCTTCATCGTCGGGCTTGGTCGCGGTAACATTACTCTCGGCACCCTTCCACGGCTTTTTTGTCAACGGATCTATCACGTCCTGCGCGTCTATGCTGTCGTCAACGACAACCGTCGTTTTGACCTTAGCCGCATAGCTTCCGCTCTCGTCTGCCCATGGGTTATAGTCTCTCTCGTAAGTGAGCTTAACTCCCTTTTTTACATAGTACCAGGAGACATCCTTGCTTGAGTCAAATGCTACACCGCCCTCGTTGCTCATGACCGCAACCTTAGGTGAGAGCCCGTCGGTCTGTCCCGCCGTATACCATATAGGATTGCCGTTCTTGTCCGTACCTTTGCTTAAAGATGCCTCGTCAATCTCCACATCTATCATGATCGCCGCACCGTCAACCTTGTAGTAAACCGATGCGCTCTTGCCGGCGAGGTCACCCTTCCCCGTGACGGTGATCTTAAATATGCCCCTCTTTGACGCCTTCGTGGTTCCGCTTACCGTAAACTCCGAAGCTATGGTCTTCGCATCGGTTACGCTGTCGTAGGTCTTGCCCCCTGCGGTTATCCTGTACCTCGGGGTTATGGCCTGCTGATATGCGGTTCCCGACACAAAAAGGTGGTACTCGCCCTTTATCCACCACTGACTTGCGGTCTTATCGTCACCGTTGACAAGCTCTAATTTTATGTCCTCCGCCGCGCGTGCATCCGGCGTATAGAAGAACACGCAGGCGCATGCCACCGCAAGCATCATAAGCATTTTCATGTATCGTGGTATAGTTTTCAATTTTGTTTTCCTCCTATTTTAAGATCCTTCCTGTTGCTTCGCAAGCCCTCGATTTTCGTCATAAGGGGTACCGCTTCAGTGTGTCGATACATATCTGTCCGCTATCTCTCCGGCCGGGCCTTCGTCGGCGATCCGTCCTTTGTCCAGGATGATCGCCCGGTCGCAGATCCTTTTTATCTGATCCGTATTATGTGAGACGAAGATGACCGTGATCCCTTTTTCTATCATGCTCAGTATCCTTGCCTCACTCTTCTTTTTGAACTTTACATCTCCTACCGAGAGTACCTCGTCTAAAATAAGCACATCCGGTTCGCTCATTACCGCTACCGCAAACCCGAGCCGTGCGCGCATTCCGGAACTGTAATTCTTGAGCGGCACCTCCATGAAGTCTCCAAGATCCGCAAATGCAGCTATCTCCTCATAGCGCTCCTGCATGTATTTCTTCGAGTGTCCGAGCACAGCGCCGTACAGGAATACATTTTCACGACCCGTATACTGCATGTCAAAGCCCGCTCCGAGCTCGATGAGCGGGGCTATGACGCCCTTTCTCTCTATAGTTCCCTCCGACGGGACGAACACTCCCGCTATCACCTTCATGAGCGTCGACTTGCCCGCGCCGTTTAAGCCCATCACGCCCAGTCTCTCTCCGCGCTTTATACTTAAGCTTATATCCTTCAGCGCCCAGAATTCCCTGTAGGAAAGCTTTCCGCCTACCAGCTTTATAAAGTACTCTTTCAGACTGTCGACCTTCTCGGAGCTTAAATTAAAGCGCATACCGACCTTATCAAGTTTTATAAGTTCTTCGTTCATAATCAGAGTTCTTTCTGTCGCTTCGCTAAGAACGACTGCACATTTTACATTTCATGCGGAACATCATATATGCAGCAGAAATTCGTTCTCTTTTTTCCTGAATACCACTGTTCCGAGCGCTGCACAGACCGCTGCGAAGCACAGCGGATAAAGCACATCCCAGCTGTTAAGCGGTACGCCGAATATGCAGGCCCTCGCCGAGCTTATCACACAGAAAAGCGGGTTTAACTCAAGCAGCCAGCTCACATTGCTGTCGAGTATTCTCTCGGGGTAATAGAAGATCGCGCTCGTGTACATGATGAGCATAAGAGCTATGTTCCACAGGTATTCCAGGTCACGGAAGTAGACTCCCGCCGTGGCAAGAACGATCCCGACACCCGCCGCCAGCAGAAACAGCGTGACAAGCGGTATGACGATCAGGAGAAGCCTGACCGTAGGATAGCACTTAAGCACCAGAGACACCACCGCAAGCACCGGCAGCGATATCAAAAAAAGTATAAAGTTGAAGCATATCCCCGACAGCGGAAAGAGCAGCTTGGGTACATAAACCTTCTTGATCAGCCCCTCATTTGCCCTGACAGATTTTAACGCCGCCGTAGTTGCCTGCGAGAAAAAACCATATATCAATCGCCCCGCGAGTATATATACCGGAAATGAAGCCTCGTGATGATCGAGAAGCGTTCCGAACACGAGTGTCAGCACTATCATCGTCAAAAGGGGTTCGATAAGCGACCAGAGTACACCTAAGTAGGAACGCCTGTACTTTAACCTTATGCCCTTTTTCACCAGCTCGCAGAACAGGTTAAAATAGCGCATCTTACGCCTCCGGATCTGTTGGATCGTAATTCATATTTGACGGCAGCCACTCCCTTACAGGACGCATAAGCGGATCGGCGCCCGCGCTGTCTATGACGGTTACGGTCGTGTAGTAAGGAATATTGTCATAAATCCACTTCGCATCCTCCACACAGAGTCTCACGCAGCCGTGCGAACACTGCGTTCCGAGCTTGTTATACTCCTCTGTCTGAAGCGAGTGGTTGTTTATCTGTGTGTACGGCACCGAATGGAAGAGGAAGTTGCCGTAGAACTGTGTAACGAACTTGCCATACACATTTCCGACCATGGAAAGCCATTTCCACTTTGCGGATACCGAAAATGTACCGACCGGCGTGTCAGCTCCCGTAGAGCAGAGCATGGCTTTCACCGGAGTCGCTCCCTTGTATATAGTCACTACATTCGTTGCCTTGTTGACCATGATGCGGTAGCTTCCGCTTATAGAACTGATATCCGGAGCATACTTACATGCCGGAACAGTCATGGCAGGACCCTTGGTCCCTTTCTCTTTCATGTAAATCTGATAAGCCTCGACACGCTGGCATATTCCTATCGCACCGGCAGGCTCGCCATTTGCCGCCCAGCCCGACCAGCCGTAGCCGGTAACAAAAGCCCTGTAATACACATCAAAGTAGTTGGCGATATTTCCCGTGAGTGTGAACCTTATCGCCTCTATCGGCATAACCTGCCCCGGAGTACCGGATATCTCTCCGGTGACCGCATCTGCGCTCCAGCCCGAGCCTCTCTTGTAGGTGGCATATGAGATATCTCCCCCCATGCCGCCGTTGTCGAGTCTTACAGCCACGCACTGAAGCTGCATACCCTTTATGCCCAGATAACCCGATGCGCTGCTGCCTGCGGTCATAACCTTTGCGTTGCACCAGCCGTTTCCGCCCACGTAGGCTCCGGCAGTGAGTGTCACAGCCGCTTTCTTTACAAGCTTTGCCTGCATGCACTCTATGAGCTCGTCCGAGGTTTGGCAGACCGAGTTATTTGACGTCCACGCTGTCCATCCCCTGCCCTGCACATATACCCTGTAATATATGCTGTAGCTCTTTGATACGGCGCCGGTAAGGTACATCCTTACATTCTCCACACGCTGTTTCTTGCCTACCGACCCTGCGTAGTTTCCTCCGAATCTCAGATTGCTTTCATTCTTTGAGCCGAGAGTGCTCTTCACATAAGGGGTCCAGCCCGCGCCTGACACATATACACTGTAGTTTACGGCACCGGTTATGCCGTTTCCCTTAAGTCCGACGGAGATTGCCTCCATCCTAAGCCCCTTACCCACAAGACCGGATACCTTGCCTCCGGCAACCGTCTTCAGCCAGCCGTTCTTCTGCACATGCGCGGTGTATATAAGCTCAACACCGTTTTCCGCAGCTTTAAGCTTTATCACACAGGTATTAAGTGTGCCGAACACGCAGATGACAGCCAGCACAAATGTGACTATCAGCTTAGACATTTTGTTTAATCTATTCATACAGTGTATCCTCCGATCTCATCAAGTATCTTTAGTGTGAGCTTCATTCCCTCATCTATCGTATATCCCGCATCAAAGCCGCGCTCCCTAAGCAGCTCACCCGAGAGGGTCGCTCTCGTCGCAGTCGAATAGCCTTTCTTTTCCGTCTCTTCAGGAAGCTCATATATGACCTTTTTCCCGGACAGTCCGGCAAGCTTTTCGCTCAAAGCCTTAAGGCTTATATCCGAATCCGGAGAAAGTACATTTACGGCCTCGTTGCTCCTGCCGTGTGCGAGCAGGTGAAGCACCGCGGACGCCGCGTCCGCGACAAAACAATACGAATAAGTCTGTGTCCCGCTGCTTTTTAATACTATGTCTTCCCTGTTCAGTGCCTTTTTTATAAACTGGGATACAGCCTTGGTATCACTCGAAAGCTGGGTAGGTCCGTAGGTTCTTGCCAGCCGCGGTATCACGGTGTCACAGCCTTTTTCCTCTGCGTAAGCCATGCACAAAGCCTCACCGGCGCGCTTTGCCTCGGGGTACCCCGCCCTGAGTGTATTGCAGTCTATATATCCCATATCCTTTTCCGCAAAGTCTCCTTCGCCCGCCTTGTTCTCTCCATACACCTCGACCGAGGAAAGAAATGCAAGCCTGCTGCCTTTATCACGCGCCGCTGCCTCAAGCAGGACGTAAGCCCCAAAGAGATTTGCGGTCATAGTGGCTATGGGTTCTGTCGAATACGCTTTGGGGTGGGTGGTGCTCGCACAGTGGATATAGAAATCATAATGCGCATCAGTTACGGCCTTAAGCTCTTTTGCTGCTGACTTCTGTTCCTCTGCTGACTTCAGTCCATCCGCAGACTTCAGTCCCTCTGCCGACTTCATACGCGCAGCGTCCCACTCTACCGCTTTGAGCATATCTTTCGCCGGACAGCCCGCAAACCTCCGAACGGCTTTTTCGATATGCCTTGTTGTGATCGTCACTTCGGTACCGAGTCCGAAGCTCGCGTCGGCA
>ONVB01000016.1 GCA_900321145.1 uncultured Eubacteriales bacterium
CAGCATCCTCTTTTCCGTTTTAGTCCGTAGACCTTACCTTCATCTATAATATAGCAAATCGGCACCTGGTTTTCAATGATGGTTAAACGCCGAATTTGTATACACCTATGTTTATTAGACAATCAAGATTATAAGATTGTTGTAAATGCGTGTGATCCGCTCAATAAAAAGCAGTATATTATATTTTCTAGGATCGTAGGAACTAATGCTTTAGAAGTAAAGAAACTTCTGGATAATCTTCCGACTGAGCTATATGTAGGAAAAGCACCTGAAGTCAAGGAGGTAGCAAACTCCTTGAATGAAATTGGAATCAGCTATCATATAGTCCCTGAATTTAAGTATTAAGTAAAACAATAGATAAGTCTTGTTCAACCTGAATAAGACTTTTTAAATGCTTTATAGACCGGAATAGTATACTTTAACGGACGCAATTCAACGAATACAGAATTTGGTAGCAAACCGGAGCCGCGGTGAACTCCGGTTTTTATACACGCTTTATTAAAGATGAATATTCCGATAGAATTGAATTATAAAGCAACGCCAAGGAATCAATTCTTATCTGTCCTGTTGCAGGAAGGAAATACCATGAAGAAACATAACGTTTATAAAAAAACGATACGGATCCTTTTTGTTATATTATTGCTGACTTCTTGCGGACCGGAGAAACCTCCAGTTAACACTCTGCCTCCGGTATCCGATGATACCGTTGACGATCAGCCTATTGAAGACAATGTTTCTTATAGCATCGGCAACAGTAAGCCTTTGGATTATTCACCTTGTGAAGGCGTAACGGTCAAAGCAGAAGAGAACGTATTCCTAAAGGATACGACTGTTGAGGTGACGCCTATGGATACGATACCCTCGAAATATGATGAAACGTTAAATCTGGTCGTTAACGAAGGCATGATACCGATCAGAAGCTGGGATATCAATGCCGGACTCGAGGATAACGAAGTCAGCCCCGGTATTTTTGAGATGGAATTCGATCTTAAAGAATTGGGCATTGATGAAGAGTTCTATCCGGGGATAGGTGCCGTCCGACTGGATGAAAGCGGAAACTTTTATACATATTCAACTTATATGGAAGGTGATAAGCTGCATGTCAGAAGCCGACAGAACAGTCCGCTTCTGATCACCTGGGATGATGTCCAAAACTACTATTCTGATTACAGAAGTTGGTTTACGGTCCATAAATATACGATAGATATTTATCACAAACTCAAGTATTTTTCCGAAAAGGGAGATCCGCTGGGATTATCCGTAATGAGTGTGAAACAAACAACACCGTACGGTACATATCGCATATTGTGGTTACCGGAAGATCTTGATCCCCAGAATGCGGAAAAAGTGGCCAGAGTGAAAGAATTGAGCACAAAACACTGGGAAGATGCGCTGGCTGCTTCGAAGATCCGTACATATGGCGATCCTAACCAGAACTTTGATTTAGTAAAATACTATAACGGTCTTCTGAAAGCCGATGATGAATATCAGCGTTTATGTAAGGAGACCGAAATTCCGGAAGTAGTTGAGTATTCGATCGAATGTGCTAACAAGGCATACGATTATCTGGGAAGCGTAGTAAAGGTAAAAATGCCTGTAAATGAGATCAAACTGATTTGCCGCACTGACGATAAGGACTATCCAACCACTTACGGCCAGGCCGAGAAAATCAACTCGACTTCGCTTATGCATCTTTGGCCTAACAAATCGAAGAAAGGCGCAGAAAGTAAAGAAAACTATCTGCTTACCGTCATCCATGAGCTTTTCCACATCTGTCAGGAAAACTACCGTTATGGAGAACCGCTTATAGGGAAACTGACAGATGATCCGCGTTTTGACGAAATGGTCACGATGGTCGTGGAAAGAGACGCAAAAGAGTATTACATAAAAAACGGGATCATTAAGAACGATCCCAGACTTACGGAGAAGGAAAAACTGGATGTTCTGAGAATTCCTATTGACAGCTGGCCGGAGGGAATGAGCGGCGATGAAGCGAAAACACTCATGCAGTATGAAGGATATCAGCTGGGCGATTTCATCACGTATCTGCAGGAACAGTACAAAAAAAAGAATGTAACGCCTGTCGATCTGATGAATGCCAGAGCCTGGTTTGCCTATTATTATTTCCCGACGTCCGTTTCCGGGCCGGTCTCCAGAGCGTTTGGAATGAATGAAAAAGAGTTCGATCTGTATTACAGAAAATGGCTGATAGCTTATCGCAGCACACTGGTTGAGCAAGCAGTTCAGAGTTTCTACAGGGGTTTATATAAACTCAAGGACTGGGTCGTAGCCGAACCCGGTATGAAACATCACGTGACCTTAGATAAGGATAACAGTTTTTTTCTGACACTCAGGGGATTTAACAAGAAGGATTATAAAGGAGTACTGCCGGCATTGGTAATAATGGATGACGATCTCAAACAGGAACATCCGAGTTTCAATCTCATGCCTATGCAGGATTATTATCCGATCACGAAAGGATGCTATCTGGATAATGCCGGTCAGCTGGTCATGGCTGAGATATTCGGAATACAATCTCCTGATGAGGATATGAATATTTCATATACGATCTGGTATTTTGAAAAGACGGAAAAACCGGAGCTGAACGTCGCTAACGATAAGCTCCTGATCAGGATGCCGACACTTAAAGGCGCGGCCAAGGAAGGTCTTATCGATGGATATCACCTGGTAATCAAAACAGACTCCGGCAAAATATATGAAGAAGATCTGGGAAAAGAATATTTTGAAAAAGTAGTGGAATATCCGATGAGCAAGTTCAGAGATCAGTCCGATCAGGATAAGCCGATCAGACTGACTGTCACCATCTGTGAGTATGTGACAGATAATGACGGGGTCAAGCGTCCTGGCATCGTATCTGATGAAGCGGTATGGCAGTCGGAGACTGAAAAATGCGAGATTAGGCTCACCCTCAAAAAAGTAACTTACACTATTGCGATCGAAAATGCGATCGTCTATGGTGAGCATCCGAAGGGTCTCATTTATGTACAGGCAAAACCTGGTGCGGATCTAAGCATAACCGTCACTTCCTCCGATGAAAGCGGCTTCCAGATAGGTGTTGATGGTGATCTTGTCCCGTCCGGAAAGACATGGCATTGGACTGTAGGAAGTGTTGAGAACTGTCCCGAGATCGGCTATTGGTTTGATATATGGGGCATGGAGCCAGGTACCAAATACAATTTTCCTCTTGCGTATCTTGAAATCTATGCGGTAAACAGCTATACGGAGAAACCGATATGGGTATATGAGCCTTCCTGGTCGGAGACAAAGAAGAACTGAATCCATACTCTGCAAGTGAGCAACACCATCATAGATGTAGTTCATTAATGTGTGTATTTATGAACTCATTTCAGAAAAGATAAGCAGTTTTGGCCTGTTAAAAACTGTTTTACATTATAAAACTATGAGCATATCA
>ONVB01000036.1 GCA_900321145.1 uncultured Eubacteriales bacterium
CGACGCGCTTATCTCTTGGTAAATCTACACCTGAAATACGAGCCATTAAAATATACCTCCATAAAAAATCGCATAAAGTCTAAATGTGTTCACTTGTGCCTGATAAAGTATCTTCCTGGCTTTTTATGTATATATGCAGCCGCGCGTATATACAGCCCGGAAGGTGAAATGCATACCCACCACTGACACTCATGAAGTTTAGGACACGGCAAATGACAACCGTATCTTATCAAATAGAAAATCTGCATCCGAAGATGCAATCAGCCGCTAATTAAAAAATAATTGGTTTGAAAAGGAGCCCCTATTAACCCTGACGCTGCTTGTGCTTAGGGTTCTCGCAGATAATGCGAATGCTGCCTTTTCTTTTAATGACTTTGCACTTGTCGCAAATAGGTTTTACTGATGCTCTAACCTTCATTAAAATGCACTCCTTTCAAAAAAGTCCGTTACAAAACGACATAATAACACTTATATCAACTAAATGCAAGCACTTTTTAAATAAATCACTTCGCTCTCCAGGTAATTCTTCCTTTAGTCAGGTCGTAGGGTGAAAGAACAACCGTCACCTTATCCCCGGGAAGTATCCTGATATAATTCATACGAAGCTTTCCGCTTATGTGAGCAAGCACCTTCATACCGTTTTCAAGCTCAACCTGAAACATGGCATTCGGCAGCTTCTCAAGCACTACGCCTTCCATCTCGATCTCATCAGCCTTTGGCATATTCTCTCTCCTCCTAAATATCTATACCCTGTGCCTTTGTAAGTATCACCGGTTTGTCCTTGGTAATAAGGACCGTATTCTCATAATGTGCTGCGGGACTTCCGTCCGCAGTGACTGCTGTCCAGTCATCATCTAAAAGCTCTACCTCGTGATCTCCCATGTTGACCATGGGCTCTATACAGATCACCATTCCGGGTTTTAATTTCGGTCCCTTGAAAAATCTCGGAAAGTTCGGTACATTCGGTGCTTCATGCATCTCTTCCCCTATGCCGTGACCGGTGTAGTACCTGTTTGCCGAAAACCCGTTTTTTACTATATGATTGAACACCGCTCTTGATATATCTCCGATCCTGTTACCGGGGACACACTGCTTTAAGCCTTCAAAGAAGCTTTCCTTTGTAACTCTGATCAGCTTCTCTTTCTCAGCGCTTATCTTTCCCACGGCATAAGTTCTTGCCGCATCGGCATGATAGCCCTGATAAGCCGTTACAGTATCAAGACTGACAATGTCTCCATCCTTCAACTCACGGTACTTACTCGGTATACCGTGAACCACTTCATCGTTGACGGACACACACACCGCGGCAGGGAAACCTCCGTAGCCTTTGCAGGCCGGAACGCCGCCTAAGTCCTTCATGGTCCGCTCACCGATCTTGTCTATCTCATAAGTCGTGATGCCGGGAGCTATCGCTTTCCTCATCTCTTCCATAGCCAGAATCAGTATCCTTCCCGCCTCGAGCATGAGCGATACTTCTCCCTTTGACTTTAAACCGATTGACATTTTTATGCTCCGAGTATATCTACTATGGCGTTGAACACGTCATTCATATCAACAGTTCCGTCTACTTCCTTGAGCTTGCCCTTCTTCTCATAGTAATCTATAAGGGGCTGTGTCTGATTGTGATATACCTCAAGTCTGTTCTTTACAGTCTCCGGCTTGTCATCATCTCTTAAGATAAGCTCCTTGCCGCAGGTATCGCAGATACCCTCTGTCTTAGGAGCATTGTACTTGATGTGATATGTAGCGCCGCAGCCTACGCATGCGCGTCTGCCTGACATACGGTTGATGATATTCTCATCCGGAACCTCTACATTTATTGCAAAATCTATATCCTCACCTGCAGCCGAAAGCGCCTTGTCAAGAGCCTCAGCCTGGGGGATTGTCCTCGGGAAACCGTCAAGCACGTAACCGTTCTTGGCGTCGTCCTCCTTGAAACGATCCATGATAAGGTCTACAACGAGCTCATCGGGTACAAGCTCACCCTTGTCCATGTACTGCTTAGCCTTAGCGCCAAGCTCTGTTCCGTTCTTTATATTTGCTCTGAATATATCACCGGTTGAAATGTGCGGTATAGCATACTTGGAAGCGATCATCTTCGCCTGTGTTCCCTTGCCTGCACCCGGTGCTCCCAACATGATTATCTTCATATGATTTTACCTCCCGATACAATTATTAAAGATTCTTCGCTTCGCTCAGAATGACACCTTTTACGGATGCGCTTTGCTTCCTGCTGTCATCCTGAGCGAAGCGAAGGATCTATTCTACTGATGATACCACAAAGTGTGCTTCCCCTTGAAGAAAGCACACTTTGCGTCATGATTACTCTGATAAGAAGCCGCTGTAGTTTCTCACGATCATCTTGGACTCGATCTGCTTGATAGTCTCGATCACGACACCGACGATAATGATAAGCGATGTTCCACCGAAGGATACATCTGCACCGAATACTCCGTTGAAGAAGATCGGTATTACAGCCACTATTATAAGACCTACAGCACCAATGAATATGATGTAATTAAGGATCCTGTTAAGGTACTCCTGTGTAGGCTTGCCCGGTCTGATACCGGGGATAAATCCGCCGCCCCTCTTCATGTTATTTGCTATCTCCATCGGGTTGAAGGTAACCGATGTGTAGAAATATGCGAAGAAGAACACCATAAGTATATATACGAGTAAGCCGAGGCTTGCCCATGGGTATGACTTGTTGAACCAGTAGTTCTGATTCATACCTCTAAGTATCTTAGCCCATGTTCCGGATGCATTCACATTGAAAAGGTTCATGATAACCGAAGGCACCGAAAGTATGGATGATGCGAAGATGACCGGGATAACGTTCGACGGGTTAACATTTAAGGGGATGAAGCTTCCCTGCTGACCCGCAAGTCTTCTGCCCTGCATCTTCTGTGCATACTGAACGGGTATCTTTCTTACGCCGTCCTGAAGAAGCACTACAAGTACTACGGTAACTACAACAACCGCGATGATGATGGCTGCTGCGATAACCTGATCTACGATGTCCTGTCCCTTTATGAACTTCTCATAGAGGTTCTGGAAATCGCTCGGCATTCTCGATACGATATTTACAAGAAGTATGATCGATATACCGTTTCCTACGCCGTGCTCCGATATCTTCTCACCGAGCCACATAACAAATGCGCTTCCGGTGGTAAGTGTTACTATGATCACAAGATAAGCAAGGATCTTGCTGTCTAAGGTAAGGTAGTTTCCACGGTCGAAACCGATTGCAAGACCTAAACCTTCGATCACGGAGAGAAGTATGGTCACATATCTTGTGATAGCTGTGATCTTCTTTCTTCCGTCATCTCCATCCTTCTGAAGCTCCTCCAATGCAGGTATTGCAATGGTAAGAAGCTGAATGATAATGGATGATGTAATGTACGGGGTAACATTTAAGGCAAATATGGACATCTGCGTAAATGAACCGCCGGTGAAGGATGCCAGGAAGCTGTTAGAGTCGCCGAGTGTCTGAGCTAAGTACTCCTGCACTGCTGCAACGTTGATTCCGGGCACCGGTATGAGTGAGCCAAGTCTTGTCACTATCATGATAAAGAATGTGAAAAGAAGGCCCATTCGTATCTCTTTAACCTTAAGTGCATTCCTTAAGCCCTTGAACATGCTTAGATCACCTCTACCTTTCCGCCGAGAGCTTCAATCTTCTCAGCGGCCGCCTTACTTACCGCATTTACCTTTACATTGAGTTTCTTGGTGAGTTCACCGTTGCCGAGTATCTTTACGCCGTCTCTCGGGTTCTTAACGAGGCCTGACTCGATAAGTGCTGCTACAGTTACATCAGCACCATCCTCAAAACGCTCTAAAGCCGATACATTTATGGCTACTATCTCTTTATGATTTCTGCACTTGAAGCCTCTCTTGGGGATTCTTCTGTACAGAGGCATCTGACCACCCTCGAAGCCGGGTCTCGGCGCGCCTGAACGTACCTTCTGTCCCTTGTGACCCTTACCGGCGGTCTTGCCATTTCCCGAACCATGTCCGCGGCCTCTTCTGAAGGCGTCACTTGCTGTTGCGCCCTCTGCAGGCTTTAAGTTCGATAAATCCATGATAAGTACCTCCTAATTCTCTTCCACCTTAACCAGGTGCTTAACCTGATCGATCATGCCCTTAGTTGCTGCGTTGTCCGGAAGCTCTACAGTCTTGTGAAGCTTTGTAAGACCCATAGCCTTAACTGTAGCTCTGTGCTTCGGGATAGCACCGATAGGGGACTTTACCAAAGTTACCTTTAAAGTCTTGTCTGCCATCTCTTACTACCTCCTTAGTTAAGAATCTCGTCAACAGACTTACCGCGAAGCTTGGAGATCTGCTCCGGAGACTTGATCTTTGCAAGTCCGTCGATGGTAGCAAGTACTACGTTCTGCTTATTGTTAGAACCAAGTGACTTGGTACGGATATTCTTGATACCTGCGAGCTCGAGCACCTTACGTGCGGGACCTCCGGCGATGATACCGGTACCTTCGGGAGCTGACTTAAGGAGTACCCTTGAGCTGTCGAACTCACCTGTCCAGTCATACGGAATACTTCCGTTCTCGTTTATTGCTACGGATACGAGCTTCTTTGTCGCATCCTCCTTGCCCTTTCTTATAGCCTCCGGAATTTCGGTAGCCTTACCGAGACCGGCGCCAACGTGACCATTCTTGTCACCTACAACAACAAGTGCAGCAAATCTGAAATTACGACCACCTTTAACGACCTTGGTTACTCGCTTGATGGCTACTACATTCTCTTCTAACTCCAACTTACTTGCATCTATAATTTCATGCTTCATGTGTAGTTTTTCCTCCCTCTTAGAATGATAGACCTGCTTGCCTTGCTGCTTCTGCTAAAGCCTTGATCTTACCCTGATATATAAATCCGCCTCTGTCAAAGACAACCTCCTTGATGCCTGTATCGAGAGCCTTCTTGGCGATAACCTCACCTAAGTAAGCTGCTGCTGCAACATCGTTGGTCTTCTCTAAGTTTGCCTTAACGTCCTTCTGTAATGTAGAAGCCGAAACGACCGTCTTGCCAACCGTATCATCTATGATCTGAGCATACATATGATTGTTGCTTCTGAATACGGCGAGTCTGGGACGAGTTGCATTGCCGCTGAAACGGTTACGGATTCTTGAATGCTTCTTTGCGCGAATATCGCTTCTTGATTCCTTCTTTATCATCTTATCCCACTCCTTAATTATTTCTTACCGGTCTTGCCGACCTTACGTCTGATCGTCTCTGTCTGGTACTTAATACCCTTACCCTTGTAAGGCTCAGGTCTTCTCTTGTCTCTGATCTCGGCAGCATACTGGCCAACCTTTTCCTTGTCGATACCTGTTACGCTGATAACCATATCCTGTACAGTTGTTGTGATGCCCTCGGGATCCTCCATCTCAACCGGATGTGAATAACCGAGTGCAAGCACGAGCTTCTTGCCCTGCTTTGAAGCTCTGTAACCGACACCGTTAACCTCAAGGTTCTTTGTGTAACCGTCTGTTACACCGACAACCATGTTGTTGATAAGTGTTCTTGTAAGACCGTGAAGTGACTTCATCTTCTTTAAGTCGTTCGGTCTCTTAACAAGAATCTCTGCGCCCTCCTGCGTGATCTCCATCTCGGCAGGAAGCACTCTCTCTAAGGTACCCTTAGGTCCCTTAACAGTCACCTTATTATTTTCTGCTATCTCTACGGTTACGCCCGCAGGGATGGCGATAGGCATTCTTCCGATACGTGACATTTCGCCGTTCCTCCTAATATTATTTCAAATCTCAAAATTACCAAATGAAAGCAAGAACCTCGCCGCCTACATTCTCCTTACGAGCCTGCTTATCTGTAAGCACACCCTTGTTGGTAGAAATGATAGCTGTTCCCATTCCGCCTAAAACCTTCGGAAGCTCATCCTTGCTTGCGTATACACGAAGACCCGGCTTTGATATTCTCTTTAAGCCTGTGATGACCTTCTCGTTCTTGTCAGCGCCATACTTTAATGTGATCCTTAAAGTCTTGAAGCTGCCTTCCTCTATAACCTCTACTGCCTTTACATAGCCCTCTTCAAGGAGGATGTCGGCAATCGCCTGCTTGATCTTTGATGCAGGTACATCTACTGTGTCATGTTTTGCAGTATTTGCATTACGGATTCTTGTAAGCATATCTGCAATCGGATCGCTCATCTGC
>ONVB01000106.1 GCA_900321145.1 uncultured Eubacteriales bacterium
CTGAACCTGCTTACCATGCACAGCGCCAAAGGACTTGAATTCGATGCGGTCTATATCCTGGATGCGGTAGAAGGACTGACGCCTTACAAGAAGGCCAAGACTCCTGCAGAGCTTGAGGAGGAGAGGCGTATGTTCTATGTGGCCATGACCAGAGCGAAAAGCTCGCTTTGCATATATGTGCCCGAGACGGTACGCGGCAAGGATAAGCAGGCAAGCAGATTTGTGCAGAGTGTAAAGAGCAGACCGAAATAGCCGGTGCCGTGTCACAGTGAAAGAAGATGCCGTGTCACGGTGAAAGAAGATGACGCTGTGTCATCCTGAACGAAGTGAAGGATCTTAAAATGAAAGACTTGCTAAAATATTTAAAAAACTACAGAGTAAGAGCGATTCTCGCACCGCTTTTCAAACTGCTTGAGGCAAGCTTTGAACTGCTGGTCCCTCTTGTCATGGCTGCTATCATCGACAAGGGAATCGGAGGCGGTGATAAGGCTTATATATTTAAAATGGGTGCGCTGATGATAGCACTCGGTGTAGTGGGCCTGGTCTGCTCGGTTACCGCGCAGTACTTTTCCGCAAGAACGGCTATGGGCTTTGGACGTGAGCTTAGAGCAGATCTCTTCGGACATATCACATCACTATCTTATACGGAGATAGACAAGCTGGGTGCGAGCACGCTTATCACAAGGATGACAAATGACGTGAATCAGCTTCAGACCGGTGTAAATATGTTCCTGAGGCTTTTCTTAAGGTCTCCTTTTATAGTGTTTGGAGCCTGCATCATGGCATTCACCGTGGATGTAAAGGCGGCACTTATTTTCGTGATAGCCCTGCCGGTGCTTGTGATCATAGTGTTCGGGATCATGTTCAAGAGTATTCCCCTGTATAAGAAAGTCCAGGGCAGGCTTGATACGGTTTTGCTTAAAAGCAGGGAATCCTTAAGCGGCGCGCGTGTGATAAGGGCGTTTAACCGTGAAGAGGCGGAGGAGAGCGGCTTTGCGGAAGCGGCAAGTGAGCTTGCCCATCAGCAGCTCTTTGTGGGAAGGATATCCGCCTTCCTTAATCCGCTTACATATGTGGTTATCAATCTTTCCATAGCTGCTCTTGTATGGTTCGGAGGAAAACAGGTTGACTTAGGTATATTGAAGCAGGGTGGTGTCTACGCCTTAGTCAACTATATGTCGCAGATACTGGTCGAGCTTGTGAAGCTTGCGAATCTTATCATCATAGAGATGAAGACTATCGCCTCCGCAAATCGTGTGGCTGAGGTATTTGCCGTTAAAAGCTCCATGGAGTTTGCTCCGGACGAAATGACTAACAGATTAGACGAATTCCGCTCCGATAATCAGCCTTTTATATCCTTTAAGAATGCGGGACTTACATATAAGGGCTCCGTCGCACCTTCCCTGAGAGGTATAAACCTTGAGGTGAAGAGGGGAGAGACCGTGGGTATTATAGGCGGCACGGGCTCGGGAAAGACAACCCTTGTCAATCTTATCCCGAGGTTTTATGACTGCACCGAGGGAAGCGTGGAGATTGCCGGAAGACCGGTTGCGGATTACGGGATGGATGAATTAAGGGGAAGCATAGGCATTGTTCCTCAAAAGGCGGTTCTCTTCTCGGGGACCATAGCCGATAATCTTCGCTTAGCTGACAGCTCAGCCTCGGATGAGGAGCTGAGCAGTGCATTAATGACGGCGCAGGCTGCGGATTTTGTGAGTGAAAAGCCGGGCGGCATTAATTATTTTATAGAACAGAAGGGCAGAAATCTCTCCGGAGGACAGAGACAGAGGCTGACCATAGCGAGGGCTCTCATCGGGCATCCGCAGGTGCTTATACTCGATGATTCTTCCTCTGCTCTTGACTATGCGACCGATGCAAGATTAAGGAGCGCTATAAGGGAGGCTTCGGAAGAGCTTACCGTGTTTATTGTGTCGCAGAGGACAGCTTCCATAATGCATGCCGACAAGATACTTGTATTAGACGACGGTGAACAGGTCGGACTCGGAACTCACGAGGAGCTTCTTGAAAGCTGTGAGGTATACCGGGAGATACACCTTTCACAGGATACGGGAAATGAGAGAAGGGAGGCTTTTGCATGAAGTCGGGTGACGTATTCAAAAGACTGCTTTCATACATAGGGCGTTATGGCTTTTTTATGTGTCTTTCTTTCCTGATGGCTGCACTCTCGGTCGTATCCATGCTCTATGCTCCGGTACTTACGGGAGAGGGCATAGACAGGATAATCGACGCAGGAAATGTGGATTTTGAAGCCATAACGACCATACTTTACAAGCTATTTATGGCGATAGCCATAACCTGTGTATCGCAGCTTGTGATGAACATGATCAACAACGAAGTCACCTACAGGGTTGTTCGCGACATAAGGGTGGATGCCTATAACCACTTGGATCGTCTGCCTCTTTCGTATATAGATTCACACAAGCACGGAGACATAGTAAGCCGTCTTGTGACCGATATCGATACTTTAGCGGACGGACTTTTGATGGGCTTTTCACAGCTTTTTACCGGAGTTCTGACCATACTTGGTACACTCTTTTTTATGCTCAGGATAAATGTTCCGATCGCTGTTACCGTAGTGGTGCTTACCCCGCTTTCGCTCTTTGCGGCGGCATTTATCGCCAAAAGGACGCACAGTCTTTTTGTAAAGCAGGCGGAGACCAGAGGAGAGCTGACCTCGCTTGTTGATGAGATGGTAGGCGAGATCAAGCTTGTTCAGGCATTTTCCTACGAGGATGAAGCTAAGGAACGCTTTGCCGGGATAAATGATTCTTTGGAGAAGGACAGTATGAAGGCTACATTTTACTCGTCCCTTACAAACCCAGTGACGCGTTTTGTAAACGGGCTCTGCTATACTGCGGTCGGGGTGATAGGAGCTGTAAAGGCCATAAATGGAGGAGGTATATCCGTAGGTATGCTGACAGCGTTTTTATCCTACGCAAATCAGTACACAAAGCCCTTCAACGAGATATCAAATGTGATAACGGAGCTTCAGAATGCCATAGCCTGTGCGGGCAGAGTGTTTGAGCTTGTCGATGAGGAACCGGAGAAGGTGTTTGACGGCGAGGAGGATACAGATGTAAAGGACGGAGACATCAGGCTCGAGGGAGTTCGTTTTTCCTATGACAAGAGCAGAGAGCTTATAAAGTCGCTGAACCTTGATGTAAAGAAGGGCATGAAGGTGGCGATAGTAGGTCCCACGGGCTGCGGGAAGAGTACGCTTATCAATCTTCTGATGCGCTTCTATGATGTGGACGGCGGACAGATACTGTTAAGCGACAGAGATATAAGGACCATAAGCAGAAGCGCGCTTCGACACGGCTTTGGCATGGTTCTTCAGGAAACCTGGCTTAAGACGGGGACTGTAAAGGAAAATATAGCATACGGTAAGCCCGATGCGACCGATGAGGAGATAATCGCTGCAGCCAAGGCAGCGCATGCACACAGCTTTATAAAGAGACTTGAGAAGGGCTACGATACATTTCTTTCCGAGGATGGCGGCGCTCTGTCACAGGGAGAAAAACAGCTCTTGTGTATAGCGAGACTTTTCCTGCACATTCCTCCGATGCTCATATTGGACGAGGCAACGTCCTCGATAGACACGCGAACCGAGATCAGGATACAGAAGGCCTTTCACAAGCTTATGGCGGGCAGGACGAGCTTTATAGTGGCGCACCGGCTTTCGACCATACGTGAGTCGGATATCATACTCGTTATGAAGGATGGCGATATTATCGAGCAGGGCAGTCATGAAGAGCTTAAAGCTAAGGGCGGATTCTATGCCGAGCTGCTCGCAGCCTCTGTCTGAGGCATTTTACCTGTTTAGGGAATACCATACAGTGTTTGGCGGCGGAATTTAAAAAAGTGTCCGTTCCCGTGGCCTTGTTCGGTGACGATTATAATTGCGTTTGGAGAAACTGTATAGTATAATAAAGAGTGTGAGAAAAAACCGTTTTTGCAAATATAATGTATGAGGTGGACTAAATTGATAAGC
>ONVB01000228.1 GCA_900321145.1 uncultured Eubacteriales bacterium
CATACGGGCCTCATGAACCTCTATTCCGTCCATGACCGAATCATTTCTTGCGAAGTATATATATTCAAATATGCAGTGAGCACGGTCCTTTCTTACAAGTGAGGTGTCCGAGGATAACCCCTCCGCGGTGATAGACACTACCTCCCCCGGCTGTACATCCCGCACAAACTCCGCACCGACAGCACGTATTGCCGCGCTCTCGGAAGCAAGCACATAGGTATCACCCCGCTTGCCTATCGCAAGAGGCTTTATGCCGTAGGGATCGCGTATTCCCATAAGCTTCCTCGGGCTCATGATAATAACCGCATAGCCGCCGGAAAGCTTCCTTGCCGCCCTGATGCATGCCTCCTCTATGGATGCGCTCTTCACCCTCTCTCCTATTATCTCATAGGCGAGAACCTCCGAATCCGAGGTAGTATAATGCGCCAATCCGCGCTGTACCTGCTCCTCTTTGAGCCGGTCCGCATTTACTATATTGCCGTTGTGCACCAGCGCCAGACTGCCCTTTAAGTAATTCATGGATAGCGGCTGTGCATTTTCGACCACACTGCCTCCCGTGGTCGAATAACGCACATGCCCCACTCCTATATTTCCTTTAAGGCGGATCAGGTCCTCCTTATGGAATACCTCGTTTACAAGTCCCATGTCCTTTTTGAGCAGCACCTTGCCCTTCGGTCCTGCCGTGTCGGATACAGCTATTCCCGCTGCCTCCTGGCCGCGGTGCTGAAGCGCTATAAGACCGTAATATATGTCACCCGCCACATCTTCTCCCTTCAGGGAATACATGCCAAAGACACCGCACTCTTCATGTAATTTGTCGTCCATCCCGCACTCCTTGCTTTTTGATTTCTGTCATACAGGGGGATTCTTTCCCCATCTTTTGTAAACTTTGCCGGAAAAAAGCGAAAAGGCGCCCCGGAGTTATATCTCCGAGACGCCATTGCCTCTACGGTGTTGCATTATACGAATTCTTCCTTAGACTGTCAAGCACTTTTTTCTTGACACCTTAAGGGTTCGGATGCTACTATCGTGTGCATGTGATCAGACGGTTATATATAAATAACCGACTGACGCATGTGCAAAAGACAACGAAGGCAGCATACAGTGATCCGTGAAAAGCTTCTTTAAACCGATGCTTTGATACCGACACTGCCTGCAATGAACAGGAGGATAAAAAATGATCGATCAGTTATCTATTTTCGCCGAGAATTCAAAGGGTTCCATGCTTAAGATCACCAAGACCATATCTGATGCAGGGATAGACATCTACAATGTTGTAACCAACGACAGCGCCGAGTTCGGTATAGTAAGGATGCTTGTCACCGAGCCTGACAAAGCGTTAAAGCTGCTTACCGAAGCAGGCTATATGTGCAAGCTCGATAAGGTGATCGGAGTGGAAATCCCGGATGATGTAGGAAGTTTGACTACTCTGTTAGACACTATACATACCTGCAACATCAACATCGAGTACCTGTATGTATCCTACGGACGCGACTTCAAGTCACCTCTTGCGGTACTTAAGGTAGCAGGCTATGCAGAGGTTGAACCGAGCCTTAAGAGCAGAGGATATCATACCGTATAGAAAAAAACCGGGATCAGTGATTTTTAGTTCATCACTGATCCCGGTTTTTAAGATTCTTCGCTTCGCTCAGAATGACACCGGTTGTTTTACAATGGCACCGGTTGTCTTACTCTACATCCTGGAGAGCGTCGTAATTCTCTTCTCCGGTACGGATCTTGACTACCCGACTAACCGGATAGACAAATATCTTTCCGTCTCCTATCTTTCCCGTGTAAAGAGTCTTCTTTGCGGTCTCGATCACGCTGTCTACCGGGATTCCGCTAACAACTACCTCCAGCTTGATCTTCGGAAGAAGGGTCATATCCATCTCAACTCCACGGTACATCTCTCCGGTTCCCTTCTGGATACCGCAGCCGCTCACCTGAGTTACGGTGATACCGGTAACTCCAAGAGTGTTGAGCGCTCTCTTGATCTTGTCATAACGTGACAGCTTGGTGATGATAACCACCTTGTTTATACCCGTATCGGGGATGGTTCCCTTAAGAGTCTCGGATACATTTGTTACGGGAACGGATGCGTTCTTCATAGCCTCGCTTGCCTTATCATAGTCAGATACACCAAGGTTGGTATTCTCGTTTTTCTCCATGGCTGCGTTTGAAATATCCATGATCGAGAAGCCAGAGTAAGCGGATGCAAGACCGTGCTCTGTTGAATCAAGACCTTCAAGCTCTTCCTCTTCCGATACGCGAAGTCCGAATATAGCTTTGATTATTGCAAATACTATCACCATTGTAACCGCTGTCCATGCAGCAACCGCTGCAAAGCCTAAAAGCTGCTTACCTAAAAGCTCAAAGCCGCCGCCGTAGAAAAGACCTACGAGCGAATCATTTCCCGGAGCCGAATCAGTCGCAAAAAGTCCTACCGCTATGGTTCCCCAGATACCGTTCAGCATATGAACCGCACATGCACCCACGGGATCGTCTATATGAAGCTTGTAATCAAGAAGCCATACGCCGAAGCATACGAGAAGTCCGGCAACTGCACCTATAACTATCGAACCGAATGCATCTGTCACGTCACAGCCTGCGGTGATCGCTACAAGACCTGCAAGCGATGCGTTAAGACACATGGACACATCCGGCTTTTTATACCTTATCCAGGTAAAGATCATACATACAACGGTTGCAATCGAAGGAGCTATGGTTGTTGTAACAAATACCGATGCAAGCTGATCCGTGCTTGTGCAGGCCGCACCGTTGAAGCCGTACCAGCCGAGCCATAAGATAAATACACCAAGTGCACCGATGACTATGTTGTGTCCCGGGAAGGCATTTACCTTGGTCACCTTTCCGTTTTTATCCCGCTCGAACTTTCCGATACGCGGGCCTACCATCTTGGCACCTATAAATGCCGCTATACCACCAACCATGTGGATTGCACATGAACCTGCGAAATCATGGAAGCCAAGCTCTGCAAGCCAGCCGCCGCCCCAGATCCAGTGAGCCTCTATCGGATAGACAAGAGCCGAGATAACTCCCGAATACACACAGTAGCTTAAGAACTTTGTACGCTCTGCCATGGCACCCGACACGATAGTTGCCGTAGTCGCGCAGAACACCAGGTTAAATATAAAGTTAGACCAGTCAAAGCTCTCATAAGCCGTAAATATATCAAAGCCCGGCTTTCCTATAAATCCCAGCAAATCCTCGCCGAGCAAGAGGCCGAAGCCTATCAGTATAAACACACAGCAGCCTATACAAAAGTCCATAAGGTTCTTCATAAGTATATTTCCGGCATTCTTCGCTCTCGCAAAGCCCGCCTCAACCATGGCAAAGCCTGCCTGCATCCAGAACACCAAAGCGGCACCTATCAGGAACCACACAGAAAACAGTTCACCATTTATCGCTTCAAAGATTTCATTCGTCATAATGTCTTCATCTCCTTATATTTTTCTTGTCCCAGCAGGCAGACGAAGTCGAATCCTGCTCGCTGCACCGCCCGCCTGTCACGAATTGACAGATTACATTACGCGGTGGTGTGTAAAAAATTAAACGCCTTGCAGCTTTTATACTGCAAGACGCCTTTGTCTTGAGTACACTATGTTATTAGCGCTTACTTTACCGAGAAAAGCAGCTCTCCGTAGCTCGGGAACGGCCAATCCTTTGCGGAGGTAAGCATTTCAGCCTCATCCACATAAGCTCTTAAGGCATCCATGGCAGGGATAAGCTCATCCCTTATATATGCCGAGCCGTTCATCACATCATCTATA
>ONVB01000152.1 GCA_900321145.1 uncultured Eubacteriales bacterium
TCTCTGCAGAGCTATGGGCTTCAACCGCGTGAGAGTGGTCGATCCCTATGACCTTGCGGCATGTGATGCTGCGGTAAAGGAGGAGCTCGGCGTGGACGAACCTTCGGTCATCATTTCAAGAAGACCGTGTGCGCTCTTAAAGTATGTTAAGCACAATCCTCCGCTCTGTGTGGATAAGAGCAAATGTATCGGCTGCAAGTCCTGCATGCGTATAGGCTGTCCGGCCATCTCGATCAAAGAGGGCAAGGCGGTAGTCGATCAGACACTCTGCGTGGGCTGTGGCGTATGTGAGCAGCTCTGCCCGGTAAAGGCATTTGAAAGTACAGCAAAGGAGGGCAACTAATATGGATACAAAGAATGTAATGATCGTCGGAGTGGGCGGTCAGGGCTCTCTTCTTGCAAGTAAGCTTTTGGGAAGACTCCTGCTTGACGCAGGTTATGATGTAAAGGTATCTGAGGTTCACGGCATGAGTCAGAGAGGTGGCTCGGTTGTAACCTATGTTCGTTACGGCGATAAGGTGTACTCTCCGGTTATAGATGAGGGTCAGGCAGACTATATAGTAAGCTTTGAGCTGCTTGAAGCTGCAAGGTGGCTTTCATACTTAAAGGAAGGTGGCCAGATAGTAACCAATATCCAGCAGATAGATCCCATGCCGGTTATAACAGGTGCGGCTCAGTATCCCGAGAACCTGGTTGAAAAGATGCAGGCAACAGGCGCTAAGGTTGACGCAATCGACTGCGTGAAGCTTGCTCAGGAGGCAGGCTCCGTAAAGGCTGTTAACATAGTGCTCATGGGAAGGCTTTCGCATTACTTCGATATGCCGGAGGAGGCATGGATCAAGGCTATGGAAGCAATCGTTCCCGCAAAGTTCTTAGAGATGAACAAAAAGGCCTTTGAGCTCGGAAAGAATGCGTAGTAATCGTGTCATTCTGAGCGAAGCGAAGAATCTTATTATTTAGTACTAACAAAAGATAAAAACAACAAATATCAGGAGGTAATCATGGAAAGGTATTATCAGGAGGATATCGAGTGTGCACCGAGAGAGAAAATACTCGAGATCCAGAATAAGAAAATCGTAGAGCAGGTTAAACATGCGTGGGACAATGTCCCGTATTACAGAGCGAAGATGGAGGAGAAGGGAGTAACTCCGGAGGACATCAAGGGTATTGATGATCTTCACAAGCTTCCCTTCTTATCAAAGGCCGATCTCAGAGACGCTTACCCCACAGGCCTTGTAGGCGTACCCTTGAAGGATTGCGTGAGGATCCACTCTACATCGGGTACAACAGGCAAGAGGATCATGGGCTTTTATACCAAGGAGGATATAGAGCTTTGGAGCGACTGCTGTGCGAGAGCACTTACGGCAGCAGGTGCAACAGATGAGGATGTGGTTCAGATCAGCTACGGTTACGGACTTTTCACAGGCGGGTTCGGACTCCACGGCGGAAGTGAGAAGCTCGGTTGCCTTACCATACCTATGTCTTCGGGTAATACCGAGAGACAGATCATGTTCATCAAGGACTTGTCGGCGACAGTTATCTGCTGTACACCTTCTTATGCTGCATATCTCGGTGAAACCATGAAGGAAATGGGACTTGGGCCGGACGATATACCGTTAAAGGCCGGAATCCTCGGAGCCGAAGCATGGAGCGAGGAGATGCGCCGCGACATAGAGAAGACCATGGGCATCAAGGCCTATGATATATATGGACTTACAGAGCTTTCGGGCCCGGGCGTGGCTTATGAGTGCAGCGCTCAGAACGGCATGCATATCAATGAGGATCATTTCGTAGCGGAGATAATAGATCCGAATACCGGAGAGGTGCTTCCCGACGGAACAAAGGGTGAGCTTGTGTTTACTTCGTTAGACAGAAAGGCATTCCCGCTCCTTCGTTACAGAACAAGGGACATCTGCGTACTGACCAGAGAGAAGTGCTCCTGCGGTCGTACTCATGTGAAAATGGCTAAGCCTATGGGACGCTCGGACGATATGCTTATCATCCGCGGAGTCAATGTATTCCCGTCACAGATTGAGACCGTGCTCCTTAACAACGGTTATCAGGCTAACTACCAGATCATTGTAGACAGGAAGAACAATACGGATTCGCTCGACGTACACGTAGAGATGACACCTGAGATGTTCACCGATGATGTAAATGAGATCAATAAGCGTCAGGCAGATCTTGTAGCAGGCTTAAAGAACATGCTCGGCATAAAGGCAAAGGTTACACTTGTCGCACCTAAGTCCATTGAGAGAAGCGAAGGTAAGGCAGTGAGAGTTATCGATAAGAGAAAGATCTAAAGGAGGTATTATATGAGTGTAAAGCAGGTTTCTATCTTCATAGAGGACAAGCCCGGCAAGATGGACGAGATGACCACTGTGCTTGCGGCAAATAACATAAA
>ONVB01000014.1 GCA_900321145.1 uncultured Eubacteriales bacterium
GATGTGATGAGAGGATATGTGACCGGTAATCTCTTCTTGTCTTCTGCCATTTCTACCTACCTCCGAATTAAGCTAATTTCTTCTCTATTACAGCAGCTAAATCACCAAATGTATCATACTCCGATAAAGCAAGCTCATAATCGGTGAAGCTTATATCGAACTTCTCTTCCGCTGCTACGATAAGCCTGATAAGTGAAACCGAATTAACCCCGTATTCCTGTGTTATCGAAGCATTCATATTTACATCTTCCTCAACATCGGGAAGCTCGGCCTGAATCACTTCATTAAGCTTTTTTTCAATCTGTACCTTATCCATAAAAGTACCCCCTTAAGTAATTATTTTCCGTCTTGAAAGACGACACCCACGAGGATTATTCTACCGCAAATGTACCTTTCAGTCAACATTTCTGTTGATGATCTCTATACACATTCTGCCGTTGTGATACGGGCATTTCCACTCACCCGCTATCTCCTTGTTCTCCCTCACGGAATCGTCCTCATTAAGCTCATTGAACCATTCGCTGCCCGGTCTCTTGTCCACAAAATACTCCCTGCAGTATGCCCATACATTTCGTGCCGCTTCAAGATACTTCCGGTCACCGGTCTTCTGGTATGCGTTCACAAAGCCTATCACCGACTCGTTCTGAACCCACCAGACTCTTGTGGTGTCATCCTTGCCGCGCTCGTTCTCGTTTAATACACAGCTCCCGGTATATGCGGTATTGTAAATGCACTCCGCAAGCGCCGAGGTTATCTTCGTGATCCTTGCGGTGAGCTCATCATCTCCGAGCACCTCAAGAGTCCTGTCCGCAAGCCATGAGGTCTCTATATCATGACCATATGAGTGAAGATCTATGATCGAGTTCATGTCAAGGTCAAAGAATACCTCCTGTCTGGTTCTCTCCGGGTTATATATCTTCTTCTCGAGTACATCAAGCATGAAGTAAAGCTCTTCCCTTACCTTGTCCCTTAAGGGCGCACCCTCCTTGGTGACACGGTAATACTCGGTGTAAGCTTCCATCACGTGAAGCAGGGTATTCATGGTCCTTCCCGCTACCACGCCGTTTTCCGACAGCTTCTCGTTCACATTGTCCGGTGTGAAGTCACGGTTGAAGGCCTCTAAGTAACCGCCCTCATCGCGCATCTTCGTCTCTATAAGATCTATCAGGGTTCTTGCCGTCTCGATTGCTCCCTCGTCTCCCGATGCGGCATAGTACGATGACATGGCATATATGCAAAATGCCTGATTATATGTATGCTTCTGTGTATCCGCGGGCTGTCCGTCCGCAGTCACCGACCAGAATACACCGCCATACTCACTGTCTATGCAATGAGCCTTTATAAACTCATATGCATGCTTTGCGTAAGTCAGGTCTTCCTCGTTTTTAAGCGTCAGGTACGCATTTGAGAAAAACCACAGGATACGGCTGTGGAGTATGCACCCCTTATCAGCATCCTTGTCGAGCTTAAGATCCGTTCCGAAATAGCCGTAGAAGCCGCCATTTTCCTCGTCCTTAAGCCCCTTCCAGAAAGGAAGGATCACATCCGTGAGGTTATCTTTGATCTCTGAAACCATACTCATAAACTGTTTCCTCTTTTCTTTATGCCCTTTATATGTTATTTCTTTTATTTCATGATGTCCGGGACTAAAGGTATCATGCCCCCGATTCATGATAGCGTTTTTTTATTTTATCATTATCACAGCCACACCGCAATTAGTTTTTACGCTCTTTATAACCCATATTTTACGATATTGACCCCGACTGCCGATCACCTTTTTTCTCTTGACACGGCAAACGGGATAATATATTGCATCTGAGGTTTTCACAGATCAAAACACTATAAAACAAGGAGACTACGTAATATGAAACCGTGTAAAACAACCAAAAAAAGACTCTTATCCCTGATCTTTTCCGTATTGCTTGTGTGCTGCATGCTCATCGGCTGTGGGAATTCGGATAAGAACAATTCATCGACAGAAGCGCCGGCAGGTACGTCCACCGCAAGAAAGATCGGCGACGCACAGGATAAAGCATCTGACAACGCTTCGGAAAATACAACGACCGCGATAGATAATAGTCGAAGTATTTGAAAACGGATGCACTAGATTTATTCACACTTGTCACGAAGTGACTATCTACATTTCGCGGCGCACCGCATAGAAAATGGGACCTTCCGGTCCCATTTTTATATATCACTTTCTTCGTGTCCACACGGTAAGTCTACCTTCGCCGGTATACTTACCGTCCGTAACTTCATTTATAACTCCGACTATTGTATTTGTCAGGGCTACCGCCTGTACCTTTGTATTCGGCGGCAGACCGAGTGCTTTCGTCTGACTCCTCATAACACCGACGATCGGCAGGAGCGGTCTCATGCCCTGCTCGCTGCTATAGATATAGTCGACCGATATCCTCTCATAAGCCCCTTCATCCTCCACAAACTTTGCGAGAACAAATGCGTCTGTCTCGTTATCCACAGTCTTCACATAGCTAAGGCCCGAGGACCTCCAGTCTTCCATATCCGCGTCAGTCACCTGTACTCCGAAGAGCTTTTTCACAAGCTCCCGTACTTTTCTTTCCTCTCTTGACAAAGCATCCGAAAGAGGTTTGATACCCGTGACACCTGTGTTCACGGCAGATCCGACTTTTACATCGCTGAGACGGAAGCTGTATAATGTGCCTTTATTATCAAACTCCCTCACGAATCCGGTCTTGCTGTCCAGAAAGTCTACGAATTCTTCCTCATTCTTTGTCTCGATCATTGTAAAGAACGAAAGCCTGACCCCGGCCTTATCCGTTATGTCGGTGAAGGTCGACATAAGCAGCTCGCCGAAGCCCTCGCCTCTGTGCTTTTCATCCACAAACAGCCACAGAAGCTCTGCCTCCTGCGCTCCTATATCAGCAAGCAAAACCCCGCAGGCCTTACCCTCATCGTCTATAGCGCCGAGAGCCATATTGGACCTCGCGTACAGCCGATCGGGTATGACCGCCTTAAAATACGAAACATTTTCATCCGTAACCCTTGTTATCATCATTTCCCGGCTTCTTCCTTTCCATGCTCTTTATTTAAAGCCTACTGTTCCATCCTCTCAGTATAATCCGTGTACTCCTTATAGTAGTCATCGAAGGTCCACCAGCTTAAACCTCTGAATCCCGAACGGAAGTTGGAACCGTCTCCGGCTTCGGTAAGGTGCCTCTTTTTATCATAGTATTCCTTTCTGAATACGCTGAAAAAGCCCGTAGAATTGCAGGACAGTTTGCCCCTCTTTTCGGTATATTTTCGGTTATATATGTTGAACGGATCACGAATGAGCACAAACCAGCGTCCGTTCTCGTACTTTGTATCAAGCACTGTCATGCAGTGATTGCCGAAGGTTACAGGGATCGCACCGCCGCTCTCTCTTAAGGTATCGCGAAGACAGATCAGGGCCTCAAGCTTCGCCGGCTTGTATCCCTTCACATTATACCTCGCCCTCATCACAGCATGCCTGTTCACAGCCGTCAAGGTTTCCATGTCTACATTACCGAAAAGCTGCTTCTTTGTTGGCTTAAGAGCTTTCTCAAGATTTGCTCCGGTCGCGTTCAGAGCCGGTATAGCATTGGCAAGGAGCGCTGTAAAATTGGTAACGGCCGAACCAACCTTAACCGCATCTCCCGCACTGATCTCATTCTTTATCTTCGTACACAAGTCTTTAAGCTGATCTATAACCGATACATAATCAAAATTATCCCTTATTGTAAATCTCCTTGGCGTGCCCCTCTCCATCTCGGTAAGGCTGTACTTAACGTAATCCGTTACCCCGCCTTTGACAAAGGAGTACCACATCGCATCCTTCAAATTCTCCCCGGATGCGCCGATATCAGGCATATCTTTGAGCTGTTTTTCATCGACAAACGTTTTGTAAAGCGCACAAGCCTCATCATACTCTTTCAGCACATCGTCGCATTCTGCCACATATTTATCTTCCGCTGCTTTCACGAATCCAAGAAGCTTTTCCTGATCTATGAGCGCATTGGGATTCTGTTTTCTCTCATCTTCAATCTTTTCTATTATATCATCCTTCATCCTGACCGGAAGTCCCACAAGCATAAAGGCAAATTCCTTCTCCGTGTCAAGTTTTGGCAGTTCATATTTCTTTTCCTTGTCCCTCATTCTCCAGAACCTGCCGGTCAGCATTGCCATCGCCGCCTCCGGAGAACCGCAGGTGATCTCGGAGGTTGTATTCGTCACCTTATTGCCGTTTATCTTGACCAAGCGCTGTCCGTTCATTCCCGAAGCCGCTACGGCACGCTCCAAAAGCTGTACCCACAGACAGTCATTTGCATAACCGTCACTTTCCTCGTAATCCTTGCTCAGACGTATGAATAACGGGCTGTATTGGAATCTGTCCATGTTTTCCGAAGCAAACTTATAATCGCTGAAGGGTTCTCCCGTATTCTTGTCCCTGAGCTGATACAGGCGTACCAGCACACTTCCGTCTCCGAGGTCAAGGAACATATTCTTTACATCGATAGGACTGCTCGCAACCAGCGCCTGAATGCCCGACTGCAGCCAGCAATCGCCCACAGCCGCCTGCTTTACATCATTTATTGTCGGTGTGTGAAGAAACAGAGGGATATCCTTTACATTGCTTTCTTTCACATTTTCAAGATATGTATTGTCCTCCTTCAGTACGGGAAGATTCTTCTTTAACTTTTCGACCGTTTCTTCGCCTATTTCCGTACCGAGCCCCCCGTACAGATTTCCCGAAACGATCGCGTTTATATTCTGAAGGAACTGATACTTTGCCGCATGATACGGATCACCGGACTGATCCGCGCCCGGATTTGCATCAAGCCAGCGCTTAGACGCCTTCAAAAACCTGTCCGAGAATGCCATCTCCATCCTGGTGGTATCCTGATTCACGATACCCTTCACCATAGTCCAATTCTTTACCGCTTTATACGCGAGCATATAATCCGGATCTGTGCTACCCGGCTCGGGAGCATTCTTCAGCTCATCGCTCATAGCAGCCTTAACTGGATCGAAGATGTATCCCTCAAGGTTAAGAGCCGGCGCCGCACCGTGCTCCTTGATCAGCGGATTGGTCCCGTCAAGGTCCTTTATATTCTGCGGAAGAAGATCAAGCTTCTTTACGCTTTCATCGTACATAGCCTCACCGAAGTCGGTTCTCCTCTTGTCTCCGATAAGCCAGTTAAAAAACTGAAGCGTCCATCCAAAAAATGTTCCGCCCGCGCCTTCAATAGTCTTAGACTTTTTTACGAAGCTGTTCATAGTGGATAAAACCTGCTTTTCACTGAGCTTCTTTGAATAAAGCCTTTCGAACTCCTTCCTGCCTTCCTCGCTGTCGGTATTGTATCCGTTCTTGAAAAAGTACGAGGACATCTCCACGGCATAGATAAGGTTTGACACCTCCTGACGCGCATTGTCTCTCTTGTCAAGCTTTCTCAATTCTTTTTTCCCGTCATCATCCTCACCGTCTTCTTCCTTTTCAGGGATCAGATCCTTCTTGGAAAGATATGTCATCTCATCATTATAATGTGTGATGTAGAAACTATTTAAAA
>ONVB01000041.1 GCA_900321145.1 uncultured Eubacteriales bacterium
CCGTCGTCAACATATTTGTCCGTTTCCGAAACCCACATGGGGAACTTTCCGGTTGCAACTGCGGTCTGTCCGTTCAGCATGCCTGTATGGAAGGACAGGTGTCTGTACTGGCGAAGAACAAGCTCCATGCGGGTATAGATGCACTTCTCGGGCTTTTCGTACAGCATATCATCTGTAAGGGAATCCAGGTAATCCAAGGTTTTCTTCTCTATCCGGTCAAGATATGACAGGAGCTCTTCGTCTGACAAAACAACACTTGTGGGGTTGTCGGGATTATCCATTCCGTCCTCGTGGAATGAAGGTTCTTCGTAAACAAAAGGATTGATGAACCATTTGTCAGCCGAGTGAAGAGCGTGATACGCCCATCTCCAGCAGGGAGCTCCGCAGCAGAGCGCGTCCCTGTCGTAGGTCCGGAGTGATGTACGGATGTTTAGGAAATTCGGTTTTACAGTGTCTTTGATTATCATACATAGTTCGTTCATGAGAAATCCTCCTTGCTAATATGTAATGGCATGATTACTTCGTAATCCTGCCCCGTCTATTGTCATAAGGAATCCACCGCTTCGCGGTACCCCTTATGACGAAAGTCGGCACGATGCAAATTATGACTTCGTCATAATCGTGCCTCCCTTGCAATTTGTTTGATGTGACTGTATAATAACACCAAATGTATTATCAGTAAAATTGAAATAAATGATAAAACGGTTCAAAAAAATCGAACAGATAAAAAAGGGAAAGACTCTCTTGCACGGAGGTCCAATATGACGATTACGCAATTAGGTACATTTTTGAAAATAACGGAATTGAATAGTTTTTCTGCTGCGGCTGACAGTCTGGGCTATGCGCAGTCCACTGTCACAACGCAGATTAAGCAGCTTGAGGAGGAGCTTGGCTGCGTGCTTTTTGAGCGACTTGGTAAGACGATTTCAGTCACCGCGTCTGGAGAGAAGCTGATAGAATATGCGGAGAAGATGCTTCAGTTAGAGAGGGATATCCGACTTGAGGTGACGGACGAAGAGAATCCCGGAGGCGTCCTGAAGTTAGGGGTATCGGAGTCCCTCTGCATAAGCCGGTTTCCACAGATCCTTATGGAGTATAACAAGAACTATCCAAGGACGGAGATCAGAATACAGTTTGTTACGCACGAAAGCATACCCGAGCTTTTGCAAAAGGGTGAACTTGATATGGTTTATACATTAAATCCTCTTATTGAGGATGAGAGGATTGAGATACTACACAAAAAACAGGAAAAACTGGGTTTCTACGCAGCCCCCGCACATTCCATGGCCGGTAAAACAATTCGGGAGGAGGACTTGAAAGAGGTCCCACTTTTGTTGACCGGGCACAACTGTAATTTCAGGCACATGTTACTTGCAGATCTTGAAAAGCAAGGAATATCTCCTAATATTGTGCTGGAAACGAGCAGTAAAGAGATATTGAAGCAGTTCGCGGCAGGCGGCTTCGGTGTAGCGTTTATCCCGGACATGACAGCTGAAGCAGAGGTAAAGAACAAAAAACTAAAACGCCTTGCATGGAAGGGAGCGGACTTTCCGGTTTATTCGCAGGTATTGATCCATAAAGATAAGCATATGAACAAAGCAATCAACGGGCTGGTTGATATAATTAAGCAGGCGGGATGAAGGATTATATTAATCCGGTTATTTTTTCAAAAAAGGGTATTGACAAATCAAAAACAATAGGTTTATAATGCGTGACTGTAAAGGCAATGGCGTCTTGGAATTATTTCCGAGGCGCCTTTTTCTTTTGCCTTAGCCTGTTAAAAACGGGCATGATAAGCTTGTCACATGAAAAAAATTAAAAATATAAGGAGAGAAGATTATGGCAAATCAAAATGTACCCAAACTATTCGGATCGCTGGTCTTTGATGACCGTGTTATGAGAGCCAGGCTTTCGGCTGATGTGTATGCTTCATTGAAGAAGACTATCGATGAGAACGAAACACTTGATACCGCGGTAGCCGATGCGGTTGCAAGCGAGATGAGAGACTGGGCTATAGAGAACGGAGCGACACATTTTACACACTGGTTCCAGCCGCTTACAGGTGTGACGGCGGAGAAGCACGACAGCTTCATCACTCCTTCGCCGGATGGCGGAGTGATCATGGAGTTTTCCGGCAAGGAGCTTATCAAGGGTGAGCCGGATGCCTCATCGTTCCCGTCGGGCGGTCTGAGGGCAACCTTTGAGGCCAGAGGATATACAGCCTGGGATCCTACCTCCTATGCATTTATAAAGGACCACACACTCTGCATACCGACAGCGTTCTGCTCATACTCGGGTGAGGCGCTCGACAAGAAGACGCCGTTGCTTCGCTCCATGCAGGCACTTAACCGTCAGGCAAAAAGAGTATTGAAGCTGTTCGGAAAGGATGATGTAAAGTACGTAAGGACAAGCGTCGGACCCGAGCAGGAATACTTCCTAATCGACAAGGATATGTTCGAGAAGCGACCGGATCTTATATATACAGGAAGAACGTTGTTCGGTGCCATGCCGCCGAAGGGACAGGAGCTTGACGATCATTACTTCGGAGTAATAAAGCCGCGTGTAAGCGAATATATGGAAGATCTGAACGAGGAGCTGTGGAAGCTCGGCATACTTGCGAAGACGGAGCACAATGAGGTGGCTCCGGCGCAGCATGAGCTTGCACCGATCTACTCCACAACAAATGTTGCAACCGATAACAACCAGCTTATGATGGAGGTTATGCAGAAGGTTGCCAAGCGCCACAATATGGTATGCCTGCTTCATGAGAAGCCTTTTGCGGGCGTGAACGGTTCGGGCAAGCATAACAACTGGTCCATGGCGACCGACACAGGTATGAACCTCCTTTCACCGGGAGATACACCATACGAGAATGCACAGTTTTTACTCTTCCTGTGCGCGGTTATTCAGGCGGTCGATGATTATCAGGATCTCTTAAGGCTGTCGGTGGCAACAGCCGGTAACGATCACAGATTAGGTGCAAATGAAGCGCCTCCGGCTATCATATCCGTATTCCTCGGCGACGAGCTTACAGCTATCTTGGATGCGATAAAGAACGACACTCCGTACGAGGGCACGGAGCAGGTGGTCATGAAGCTCGGCGTTTATGCGCTTCCGAAGTTCAGAAGAGATACCACAGACCGTAACCGTACATCACCTTTTGCATTTACGGGAAATAAGTTCGAGTTCAGGTCACTCGGATCATCGAACAGTATCGCCTGCGCAAATATCATGCTCAACGCCGCTGTTGCGGAGAGCTTAAAGCAGTATGCGGATGAGCTTGAGAGTGCCGCTGATTTTGAGACAGCGCTTCACGATCTTATAAAGAGGGTTATCACCGAGCATCAGCGTATCTTATTTAACGGAAACGGATACGGTGATGAGTGGATAAAGGAAGCTACAGAGGTAAGAGGCCTTTCGAACTTAAAGACCACACCGGATGCAATGCCGCATCTTTTGGATAAGAAGAATATGGATATGCTCATGGCTCACAAGGTCTTTACAGAGACGGAACTTAAGTCAAGATGTGAGATCATGCTGGAGAACTATTGCAAGTCCGTAAATATAGAGGGTCTTACCATGGTGGACATGGTAAGGAAGAATTATCTTCCGGCCATAGAGAGATATCTGTTCCGCTTAGCGCAGACCACAAGCCTTATGAAGTCCGTAAGTGCAAATGTAAAGTGCAATTACGAGATCTCGACTATGGAGAGACTGTCAGAGCTCACGGATCATATCTTAGATGCCGTTAAGGCACTTGAAGATAAGCTGTCGGAGCTTAAGGGTATAGATGATGTGATGAACGGCTCGGCATATATAAGGGATGAGCTTATCCCTGCCATGGATGCCTTAAGAGCTTATGTGGATGAGGC
>ONVB01000018.1 GCA_900321145.1 uncultured Eubacteriales bacterium
AAGCTTGGCTCACGTGATTTTGTAAGATGCAGCAGGAGCTATCTTTGTAATGTGAGATACGTGGAATGGATAGACAGATCAAACATGTTTATCGGCATGAATTCCGGCGACAGACTGAAGGTGGGAAGAAATTATAAAAAGAATCTGATAGAGAAACTATAATGATCACAGAGGCTTTCGAATCAAAAATGCACCGGCGTTCACCGACCGAAACGGTTTATGAGGGCAGAACAGCCATGGCGCCCGCCGGCACTGGATAAGAAAGCATGTGAATGATAACTCATGCTTCCCTTTAAGAGGTAAATATATACATAAGAAGAACAAAAAGCGGCACAAAGAACCGGGAGCTTTGACAAGAAAGCCCGCAGGTGATACTTTGTGCCGCTTTAGACGCCTTTTGTGTCATATAGTTACGACTTAAAGACTGAATGTGATTTAATTTGAAATGATAGCAGGCTGTAGGTTACTTGGCCTGATCCGTAGCTATCTCCATGGGGAAGGGCATCTTCCAGGTTTTTCTGAGCATATCGGTGTGTGCGAGCAGACGGATAGTCTCGCGGTGTGTAATCTCGCCGCACTCGGTTTTGCCGGTGATTATGGCATCTCTTGCAGAGATAAACTCATACTCGTAACCGCTTATCTGGGTGTCTGGAACGGTAGCTTCAAAGATGAGCTCCTTGTTCTTGCCGTATACTCTTAAGCGCTCGGGATTGTTCATATTCTCAATCTCTATATAACCGAGGTCACAGTAGAACCTTGCATTGTTTTCGGCCTTGTACATGGCTGTAACGAAGTAATCAGCGGTTCTTCCGCCTTCGTGAGCAAAGGAGATGACCTCCTGTGCATCCATACCGGTGTTGAAATTCCTGCAGGTGCTCATTACATTTGCGGGATCGGAACCGAAGAACATGGCGGAGAGATTGATGCAGTAGATGCCGAGGTCCATAAGAGCGCCGCCTGCAAGCTCAGGCTTTAATATACGCTCCTTGTCCTTGATGTCATAGCCGAGGCTGGCCTGGATGTGATTGAGCTTTCCGATCTTGTTGTCAAATATGATCTTTGCTGCAAGCTTATACAGGGGATTGAAGCGAATCCACATAGCCTCACCGCAGAAGACCTTCTTTTCTTCGGCGAGATCAAGCACCTCCTTGGCCGTAGCGGCATTGTAGGAAAATGCTTTCTCGACTAAGCAGGGCTTTCCTGCGTTGATACACATTTTTGCCTGTTCTGCATGGAAAGCGTGTGGTGTAGCGATGTATACAAGCTCAACATCGGGATCTGCAACAAGCTCCTCGTAAGAACCATAGGCTTTGGTGCAGCCATGAGCGTCAGCGAACTCCTTTGCTTTTGCCAAATCTCTTGAAGCGATGGCATATGGCTCGAATGCATCAAGCTTGGTAAGTGTATCTGCTACGGTTGCGGCGATGCTTCCCGCACCGATTATTCCGACTTTAAAGTTGATCATATCAGTATTCCTTTCGATTATTGTTATAGAGTTACCGGTGTCGCCGGATTGTAACGTTATTGACAGCAACAGAGATGATTATACACGAAAAACATTTACAAGTAAAGGCATAGAGAGTATAATAAAAAAGTCGTTTCAGACGGCAAAAACAGTATCATTACATATGATGTAAGGAGGAGAAAGATGAAGAACAAAGGACTTGTAACACTGTTCAGAGTGCTTATCTGCATGATCATTGTTGCAGAGGTATGGGGCACCTTCAAGGGCATTTTCGATACGATAGATGCCGATTATATGAAGGGCGGAGAGAAGTTCTACCAGATAGTATGTGTATATCTTCTCGGCTTTGCAAGAGACCTGATACTTCCGCTGTTCTGCTATGTGTTCATGATGTTTAAGCTTGAAGCTCCCGTACTTCCTGTAGGAGGCGGAATGGCAGCTCCGCGTTACCCTATGCAGGGAAGACCGATGCCACCGCAGGGTATGCCGGGACAGCCTATGGGCGGACAGCCGGGCATGCCGCCTCAGGGTATGCCGGGACAGCCTATGGGCGGACAGCCGGGTATGCCGCCTCAGGGTATGGCTCCGCAGCAGCCTATGGGCGGTCAGCCGAATCAGCAGTGGCCCCCGAGACAGTAATATATTATAAAAAAAGAGGTCGGAACGAAAGGTTCCGGCCTCTTTTTTTCAAGGTGCGATTTCATCTCCCTGTTCGATCATTCAAGATTCAGATGCTTCTTAAATATCCTGTTCGTGAGTGCGATCAATATGCCTGTGCACAGTATCATGTAGGCCGAGGTGATAAGGAGTACGATGTTGGTACTGGCAATAAGCTTGTCACCGGTAGCTTTGTATATCTTCGTAAAAAGGTCGGTTTTGTCCATAGCCTGCGCAAGATAGGAGGTCAGTACATTTGATACTATCGAAAGACCTAAGAAGCAGACAACGGACATAAGACGCTTTCCGTGCTTGAACAGACAGTGTCCGAAGGTGTAGGAGAAATTGAAGCACCATACCACGAAGAGATAGCTTGACAGGTATGTGACCAGCAACAGCAGTATAGTGAGCGTAAACGATACATTTATTCCCACATAAGACAGTAGCTTTTCAAAAAAGTCTATAAATGCTTTGAAGAAGTCAGGCTCTCCGGAAGCGATGCATATGGACAGCGGGAATACTATCGCCATTCCTACAACCATGGTTATATCGCAGAATGTCCTCGCTAAAAGAAGGTGCGAGGTCTTTACCGGAAGGGTGTGTGTCAGGTATCCCTGATCCTTGAAGAACCTCTTGCGGAAGTCGTCTAAGGGCAGTATGAATATGCATGCCCCGCTTACGAAGAATCCTATGATAAACACAAATACCGTAACTCCGGAAAGTATATTGATAAAATTCGAGTCTATATTGTCTGCCAGAAGGTTCATCACGAAGACGATAACGCTTCCTATAAGCAATCCCGCGAACAGGGCGATCATCGACTTGGCACGGTTTACGAACTCATTTTTGATAAGCTTACCAAACATATCTGAACACCTCCCTGAATATCTCGTCTATTGTCTTTCCCTGGGAAGCCTTCAGGGAAGCTGCGTCCTGATGAACGACTATCTGGCCCTGTCTGACCATGATCACATCGTCTAAGATAGGTTCGATGTCCTGGATCAGGTGGGTGGATATCAGCAGCGTGCCGGCTACATCGCGGTTTAAAAGAATGGTCTTTAAGATGTACTCGCGTGCCGCGGGGTCAACGCCGGCTATCGGTTCGTCTAACAGATAAAGCGCGGCGTGGCGGCTCATGACCATGACGAGCTGAACCTTCTCCTTGTTTCCTTTCGACAAGGTCTTTATCACGGCGTTTGTGTCGATGTTTAACTGTCCGAACATACGGTAAGCCTGTGCCTCGTCGAAATCGGCATAGAAGTCCCTGAACATATTTATGACGCTCCTTACCCGGAGATCTTCGTTGAAGTAAGTCCTCTCGGGAAGGTATGAGACTACTGCTTTGGACTTGTGTCCGACGGGGAAGCCTGCGATGTTTATATCGCCCGAGTCGGGTGCGAGAAGTCCGGCAAGCATCTTGATAAGGGTTGTCTTACCGCTTCCGTTCGGGCCTAAGAGTCCAACTATCTTTCCGGCCGGAATGGTAAGATTCAGGTCTTCGTACACGTTCTGATTTTTTTTATAGCCTTTTTTGACATGGCTTACGGTGACTATATTTCCTGTCATCAGAGAGCTCTGCTGTGGATTCAGGAAGGCGCTGTAGTCCGGGGTGTATGACGGCTGCTGCTGATACATACCCTGCTGCTGAAACTGAGTATTCACGCCGGGCTGAGGCTGCGTGAATTGCCGGTTCATGCCGGGCTGGGGCTGTCCGAACTGCCGAGTCATGTCGGGCTGCTGATAGCTGCCGTACTGCGGCTGTGCCATGGGATTTACACCGGGCTGCTGAGGCGGGGTGTATACCATGCCGTTATTTGACGGCATTTGGTTGAAATTGTTCTGCTGGTTGTTGTTCTGGTCCATGTTAGGTCTCCTGATAATTGGTGTGATTCTTTACATTTTCTGTTTCCAGACGCTTCATATCCCTGAATTCAAACGCTGCCATGATCAAGGTTGCGACTATCGCGATAAAGTCCGCTATCGGTCCGGAGTAGAGTATGCCGTCGATCCCGAAGAACTTCGGAAGGATCAGCATAAGCGGGATAAGGAAGAGCAGCTGTCTCGTAAGCGAGAGAAATGCTCCCTTGAACGCCTTTCCGATCGAGGTGAAAAATGTAGCGGTGACCGGCTGTATAAAGTTCAGGCATATGAAGAAAAAGTATACCCTGAAGTAGCTTGTTCCGAAGTCAAAGTACTGCTCGCTGTTGTCCTTGCCGAAGAGCGACAGGATCTGCCGCGGTACGAGCTGGAACAGCAGGAAGGCTACAACTGATATGGCGCCGCTTGCGACCATGGCAAGCTTGTAAGCCTCCTTGACTCTTCGGTAATTCTTCGCACCGTAATTAAAGCTCTCGATGGGCTGGGTTCCCTGCGCTATTCCGATAACTACAGAGAAGAATATCTGTCCGACCTTAAGCACTATGCCCGCTACGGCAAGCGGGATATCCTCACCGAACACCGAGGTAGCACCGTAGTGCTTAAGTGAATTGTTCAAGACCACCTGTACCACGAGCATGGCGACCTGATTGAAGAAGGAACCCATGCCGACGGCGGCAGCCTGGCTTATATATTTCAGCTGTGGCTTGAAGTGCTTTCGTTCAAGCTTGACGGTCTTGTAGTGACGAACATATATAAATACTATGATGGCCGAGATTATCTGTCCGATGATGGTAGCAAGCGCCGCACCGAACATCCCCCAGTCAAAAACTATCACGAACAGCGCATCCAGGATCGTGTTGATCACCGCACCGGTTATGTTGCAGATCATGGCCATCTGAGGGCTTCCGTCAGCTCTGACCAAGTGGCAGCCTCCTGTTGTGAACATAAGAAAGGGGAAGCCTATGGCCGTAACACGCACATACTCCTGTGCGAAGGGAAGTATATTATCCGAGGCACCGAACAGCTTGAGCATGGGAGTAAGGAAAATCTCCGCACTGAGCGCGATCACGGTTCCGAAGAGAACAAGCATGGTGAGCGAGTTCCCGACGAAGTATGGTGCCTTGTCCTTCTCTTCGCGCCCCATAGACAGATTGAAGCACGAAGCGCCGCCGATACCGAACAGGAGTGATATAGACAGACAAGCGGTGGTAAAGGGGAAGGCGATGTTCGTCGCTCCGTTTCCCTCGGCACCGACAAAGTTGCCTATAAAGAGCTGGTCTACTATGTTATAGAGCGCCGCAACAAGCATACCGATTATGCTTGGTATGGCGAACTTGATCATAAGTTTGTTCACGGGCTGTGTGCTCAGAGGATTCTTTTTTTCTTTGGTTATTTCAGTTTCCATATACTATTCCTTTCGGACATCGTGTGTCACCCTGAGGGTGTAAGCTTGAAAAGACGTTTTTTTATATTGCCTCATGCTGTCTATCGTGTGTCATTCTGAGGGCGCAAGCCCGAAGAATCTTTTTGCATTAAATGATTATTATATACTTTTATCTCAGGATTATCAAGCAACTCGACAAATGAAACGGTATTTGTTAGAATGAGTCGTGCCATGTCTTACGCGTAGCAACGGATTAAGTAGCAACGGATTAAAAAAATGAAAGGTGGTATGATCTCCGTATGTACGAAGGTTTTGCTTCTTATTATGACGAATTGATGGACAATATCCCTTATGATGAATGGGCGGACAGGATAGGACAACTGCTTGGCAAGAACGGCGTGCCATCCGGCATCGTGTGTGAGCTTGGCTGCGGCACGGGTGAGCTTACCTCACGGCTTATGAATAAGGGTTACGATATGATAGGTATAGATAATTCCTCGGAAATGCTTGCCGTGGCTATGGAAAAGCAGGAGGCAGAGGGCGGAAACGCATTATATCTGCTTCAGGACATGCGGGAGTTTGAACTTTATGGGACCGTGGGTGCCGTCGTATCCGCCTGCGACAGCGTGAATTATATTCTGGAACCCAAGGAGCTTGAGGAGGTATTCAGACTTGTAAATAACTACCTTGAGACCGACGGGATATTTGTCTTTGATTTTCATACCAGGCACTATTATGAAGACGTCCTGGCGGAGTCCACCATAGCGGAGGCGAGAGACGATATAAGCTTTATCTGGGACAATTATTTTGACACTGAAACCGGGGTAAATGAGCTCTCGCTCACCCTGTTTACACCGGCAGACGGTGGGCTTTACGAGAGGACGGATGAGCTTCACCTGCAGAGAGCCTACACTTTGGACGAGATAAAGGAGCTTCTAGCAAAAGCCGGGATGAAGTATATAACAGCCTATGACGACTACACCGATG
>ONVB01000013.1 GCA_900321145.1 uncultured Eubacteriales bacterium
CCCGTCGCTCTTTCATCCTTCGAGTCGAATATCGTATTCATATCTGCCGCAAGGTCTATTGCCTTCTCGGCTGTTCTGTTCAAAATGTACAGCTTGGCAGCACCGTACTTCATAGCCATATAAGCCGCTGCCCTTGCCGCACCGCCGGCACCTAACACAACCACCGTCTTGCCCTCTATGGCAAAGCCCTCGGACAGAACCGCGGCATACAAGCCCGGCATATCGGTGTTGTAGCCCTTATATCCTCCGTCAGCTCTTACAAGTGTATTTACCGCGCCTATAGCCTTCGCATCCGGATCTATATCGACCACGCTCTTCATAACCTCCTGCTTAAAAGGAACCGTTATGTTCAGTCCGAGCACGCCCTCATCGTAAGCTGCCTTCACGCAGGCAGCAAGATCATCGTCGATAAAAAAGGGCACATAGCGCTCGTTATACCCAAGACTGTCACTTATGGCATCATGCATCATGGGAGAAAGAGTATGCTTGATGGGATTTCCGAATATCCCGAGCATCTTCTGTGCTTTCACAGCCTTATATTCATCGATAACTTTATCAAATATACTCATGGCGTTGTCCTCATTTGTTCTAAAAAGGGCCGCACTTTTCAAGCTCAAGTGCGGCCCTTTATTATCTGTTATTACTTTCTTAAACCAAGAGACTCGATAAGCTTTCTGTAACGCTCGATATCCTTACCCTTTAAGTAAGCAAGAAGATTTCTTCTCTGACCTACCATCTTAAGAAGTCCTCTTCTTGAGTGATGGTCCTTCGGATGAGCCTTGAAATGCTCGTTAAGGTCATTGATCCTTGCTGTAAGAAGCGCTACCTGAACCTCCGGTGAACCTGTGTCACCCTCTGATCTGCCGTACTTCTCGATGATCTCCTTCTTTGTCTCTGATGTAATCATGTCTTTTCCTCCTTTGATCACTTATTGAATTTTCCTCTCACTCGAGTAGCGGTTGGAGTATCCGACAACCCTGTGAAAGCTTTATAACGGGTGGTATGATACCACATCGCTTCCGGTTTGTAAAGCATTTTTATAAGAACCTCTCAGCCCATTTCATTTTGAAACGTCATCGGGTACAAGTTCACAACGATCACTCCTATGCCAATCAACCTATCGTAAAAAGCTAACCGCTGGTTCACCTATTCGTATATCTCCCAAAGGTCATGCCTTATACTTCTCAAGTATCAATTTCTTCAGAAATTCCAGCTCCTCCATAGCGTCAAACCCGCTTTCCGGGATATACACCAACCCTACCGCATACCTCGTCACCGCCGCAAGCATCAGATGGATTGTCTTGGAGAACAGCTTCTCCTCAGGTTCATCCGTGCGCAAGGTCTTGTCCATTTGGGCCTTCAAATACATCCCGTGAAACCCGTTCCGCAATCTCTCTATCATCTCTTGATACGGTTTCAGAGTATCTGCCCCGATATGCTCCGACTGTATATACACATTAAAGAACTGGTTAAACCGGAGAATACCTATATTTTCACGATACATTGACAGGAATGAATCAAGGTAAAACTCGAATATCTCTGCTGCAGTCATGTCTTCGAAGCCCTCACCCGGTCTTCGCTTTTGGTACTCTTCATAAAACTGTTTCCATTTCCACGTTGCCACAGCTACCACAAATTCCGGCTTTGAGCTGTAATACCGGTATATACTGGCACTTCCGCATCCGACGGCACTCGCCACATCACGCATGCTTATAGTCTCAATAGTCTTTGTCGAGAAGAGTTCAAAACCTTTTTTTAGCAGCTCTTCTCTCCTTGCTTCCTTTTTTTCTTCGTCTCTTGATGTAGTCCACATATTACACTTTTTCTCTTTCTTCAAAATTATGAATCACAAATCAGATGGTTATTCTTTGCACACGATACAAACCGTATCAAGTTGTCACTTATTTGTCAAGTGATTTATTTAAAAAACTCTGAAAATCAGGCAATTCCTTCTCTATCAGCGTCTTTGTCCCTTCCATCTTTTCCGTTAAAAAACGGGGCGAAGCCTTATCAGCTTCGCCATCAGTCATTTCTTGTCTTTATTTCTTATCCTTCATACATAGCCTATAACATATTATTGTTGATTATGAAATCTCATCACAGCTCATCAAGCAGGCCTTTTAAACCCTTCTCATCGTATACCTTCTTGTAATAGTCAACCTCGTCCCTTATGATCTCGTCTATCGCCTTCATCGACAGAAGCTCGACAGGCGC
>ONVB01000110.1 GCA_900321145.1 uncultured Eubacteriales bacterium
AAGGGACGCGTTGTAAAGGTTGTTCCGGGCGGCCTGACAGCTACCGTGGACGAGTGCAGCGTATTTATCCCTGCAAGTCTTGTTTCCGATACTTACGAGAAGAATCTCGATAAGTTCATGGATCAGGAGATCGAATTCGTGATCACCGAGTTCAACCCCAAGAAGAGAAGAGTTATAGGTAACAGAAAGCAGCTTGTTGCTTCTCAGAAGGCTGAGATGGCAAAGGCACTTTTCGAGCGCATAAAGGTCGGCGATGTTGTAGAAGGAAAGGTTAAGAATGTAACACCTTTCGGTGCATTTATCGATCTTGGCGGAGCAGACGGACTTCTCCACATCTCAGAGATGTCATGGGGAAGAATCGACGATCCCAAGAGCGTGGTCAAGGTTGGCGATGATGTTACAACCTTTATCAAGGAGATCAACGGCGAGAAGATCGCTCTTTCCTTAAAGTTTGAGGACAAGAACCCCTGGGCTTCGGCAGCAGAGAAGTATGCCGTAGGTTCTGTAGTCAAGGGCAAGGTTGCAAGAATGGCAGCTTTCGGTGCATTTGTTGAGCTTGAGCCGGGTGTTGATGCACTTCTTCACGTATCACAGATATCCAACCAGAGAGTTGAGAAGCCGGATGATGTATATAAGATCGGCGACGAGATCGAGGCTAAGGTTGTAGACTTAAAGCTCGATGAGAAGAAGATATCATTAAGTGTCAAGGCACTCAATGATAAGGCTGACGAGGATGTGGCAGAGCCCGCAGAAGAGGCAGCAGCAGACGAAGAGTAATCGAGGAGTAACACATCATGGCATATGATTATGAGCATTTTAAGGCTGATGTCTATAAGCTGACCGACATAGATCTCAATTCCTACAAGGAAAAGCAGATGAAGCGTCGTATAGAGACCCTTTACAGAAGGAAGGGGCACAGCGGCTTTGACACATTCATGGATGCTCTGAAGAGGGACAGGGATCTGCTTGCGGAGTTCGTGGGATACCTTACGATCAATGTATCGCAGTTCTACAGGAATCCGGAACAGTGGGTATTCTTTGAGAAGACCGTGGTTCCGTACCTTCGCGGAAAGTTTGGAGACAGACTTCGTATATGGAGTTCGGCCTGTTCTACTGGCGACGAGCCTTATACCATAGCCATGATACTTGCGAAGTATATTCCGCTTAACAAGGTGGAGATCATAGCAAGTGATATAGACGATGCGGTTCTTGCATTTGCAAAGAACGGCGTATATTCCGAGAAAAGCCTGGTGGATCTTCCGAAGGATCTTTTAGCAAAGAATTTTACCAAGGTGGATGCCACGCATTATGCGATCTCCGAGGAGATAAAGAAGCATATCACATTTAAGAAGAATAACCTCTTGAAGGACAACTATGACAAGAACCTGAACATGATAGTCTGCAGAAATGTGGTTATCTACTTCACTGATGAGGCGAAGGACGGAGTGTACAGGCGCTTCCACAGATCGCTTGTCGACGAAGGACTCCTGTTCATAGGAAGCACGGAGCAGATCATAAGATCCAAGGAGCTCGGCTTTGAGTCCATGGAGACATTCTTCTATAAAAAAGTTAAGACAGGTGCTTGACAAATCATCAGGCATTTGATATAGTAGCGAGGCTGTGTCTAAGGAACAGCGCATTAAAGGACGGTCCTCTGTGCCGCGGGAGTGATGAACCTGCAAACCTCTGAATACTTCAGGGATATGGTGTAAGAACGTCTTGGAGTTTAGGAGGAAATAAAAATGAGTAACGAGATCATCAAGAAGATCGAAGCCGCACAGCTTAAGGAAAATGTTACCGATTTCAACGTAGGTGATACCGTAAGAGTTCACGCGAAGATCAAAGAGGGTAACAGAGAGAGAATACAGGTATTCGAAGGTACAGTACTTAAGAGACAGGGCGGAAGCAGCAGAGAGACCTTTACAGTAAGAAAGACGTCAGGCGGTGTCGGCGTAGAGAAGACATGGCCGCTTCACTCCCCTACACTCGAGAAGATCGAGGTTGTAAGAAGAGGTAAGGTAAGACGTGCTAAGCTTAACTACCTGAGAGACAGAGTAGGTAAGAAGGCTAAGGTTAAGGAAATTGTAAGGTAATAATAAAAGAACCGGAGATAACATCTCCGGTTTTTTTCACCTAAGCATATAGATGAGGACACAAAATGGCATATAAGAATCCGGAGTTGTCATTTGATCCGCCGAAAAAACGACGGAAGAAAAGAAGTATACTGAATAAGATCTTAAACTGGCTGCTGCTGATATTTGCGGCGGCGGTATTTGGTTATGCCGTGATAACCTTTGGAGTGCAGACGGTTCAGGTCGTAGGCCCGTCCATGAACACAACGCTTCAGGACGGTGAAGTTGTGCTTGTGAACAAACTGGTCGGAACTGTCATTAAGCCGAAGCGATATGACGTGATCGCGTTTAAACAGGTAGACTTCGGAAGCTATTTTGAGATAAAGAGGATAGTCGGACTTCCGGGAGAGACGGTGCAGATAAAGGACGGACAGGTATATATAGACGGCGCTGCTCTGACGGACTCACCGATCAAGGACAAGATCCGTGTCGCGGGACTTGCCGAAAGGGAGATAAAGCTCGACAAGAACGAGTATTTCGTGCTGGGAGATAACGTGAATAACAGCGAGGACTCGCGATACTCCAATGTGGGAAATGTATCTAAGACCGAGATAATAGGAAAGGTAGTATATAAATTCAAGTAGAAGATCCTTCGGGCTGAAGAGTCGGTTTTGGCGGGACTGATCGTCGTGTCCGGTCGGCGGAACACAACAGGAAGGATCTGGTCTTAAAAGGAGAAAAATATGAATGTACAGTGGTATCCGGGGCATATGACGAAAGCCATGCGTCAGATGCAGGAGGATATAAAACTGATAGATATAATAATAGAACTGATCGATGCAAGAATACCTCTTGCGAGCAAGAATCCGGATATCGATAAGCTCGGAAACGGTAAGGCAAGGCTTATAATCCTGAACAAATGCGATCTTGCGGATGATAAGGAGACCAAGCGTTGGGAAGCTTATTACAGAAGCAAGGGCTTTTTTACGCTGAAGATGGATGCAAGAAAGAGCGGAAGCATGAAGCCGGTGGTTGACAAAATAGAGGAAGCCTGTGCAGAAAAGCTTGAAAAGAACCGCAGGAAGGGCATCATCAACAGACCTCTTCGCGCCATGATCGCGGGCATACCGAATGTCGGCAAGTCTACTCTTATCAACTCCATAGTCAGAAAGGGCAGCGCAAAGGTGGGTGATAAGCCGGGCGTTACCAAGGGCAAGCAGTGGATAAAGTTCGGCAAGACCGTTGAGCTGCTCGACACGCCGGGAGTCCTCTGGCCCAAGTTTGAGGACAAGGAGGTCGGAATGAAGCTTGCAGCTATCGGCTCGATAAATGATACCATACTCGACATGAATGAGATCGCCTCATACGTGATAGATTATTTACAAAAAAATTATTGTAATGCTCTTAAAGAGCGTTATAATATAGAGGTTGACGGAAAGCCTCACGAGCTGCTCGAGAGGATAGCCGTTTTGAGAGGCGCCCTGAAGAAGGGCGGCGAAGCTGACAGCGATAAGGCTGCACTTCTTTTGGTAGATGATTTAAGAAGCGGCAGACTCGGAAGGATCAGCTTGGAGAAATTAAGCTTGGAAAAGGCGGATATGATCAATGAAGAAGAAAAATAAGAATGAAGCAGGGGTTGAGGAAGCTGTTGAGACTGCAGAGCAGACCGCGGCCACAGATACAGCCGGCGACAAAGCCGATGCCGTAAAAGCGGCTGAAACAAAAATCTCGGAAGCTGCAGCCGATGCGGCAGAGGAAAGTGACGATCCCGAGGACTATGAGTACGACGAGGATGGCGAGATAGTCCGCAGAAGGAAGAGAAGAAAGAAGCAAAAGGAAAGAAAGCCCGAAGAAGTGAATATCGTTAAGGAGCTTCTCGGACTGATCGTCTATATAGGCGTTGTGATCCTGCTCTGCTTCCTTATCATCACATATGTTGGATGCAAGTCGAGAGTGGACGGTGACTCCATGAATCCTACGCTTGAGGACGGCGACCAGCTTTGGGTGAGCAAGATATCCTATACCATAGGCAAGCCTCACCGCTTCGATGTGATCATATTTAAGTACGATGAAAATGATACCTATGTCAAGCGTATCATAGCTCTCCCCGGTGAGAGAATAAGGATCGACAACGAGGGAAATATATATATCAATGACCTTCTCATAGAGGAGCATTACGGCAAGGAGCCCATCATGGCGTCAAATGTCGGGCGCGCCGGCCAGGATGTTCTGCTCGGTGAGGATGAGTATTTCGTGCTCGGAGATAACAGGAATAACAGCCACGATTCGCGCTGGGCAGATGTGGGAAATGTATCGAAGGAAGACATCATAGGAAAGGTTGTCTTCAGAGTCTATCCCTTCAATAAGTTTGGCAAGGTAAAGTAGCAAATTAAGAATATGAGACAGATAGCCGATATAAAAAATGAATTGGAAAGCATAGCTCACGATGATACCGAGGCTTTGAGACGATTTATCCTTGACAACAGGGAGGACGGACGCAAGGGTGTGATAAGTATCCTCAACAAGGCAGAGAAGCTTATAGCGGCCTACGAGGCCGAGCTTGCGCGTACAGAGGTTATGTATGCATTCGAGGACAAGTACAAGGCTAAGGGGTATTCATACATTTGCGGGATAGATGAGGTGGGCCGCGGGCCTTTTGCCGGACCGGTGGTTACGGCTGCCGTCATTCTCCCCGATGACAGAAGGCTTCTTTATCTGAACGATTCAAAGCAGGTCAAGAAGGAAAA
>ONVB01000192.1 GCA_900321145.1 uncultured Eubacteriales bacterium
CTTTCCAGCGCCCGAACCGTATTTGCGCTTTTTAAGACAGTCTCAAGCCCCTCTCCTCTTATTATCCTCCCCGTGGATGCATCCTCAAACCTGCACTCGCACATGGCAAATACGTCCTCGGTGAAGCTTATATCTCCCGGTGCTTGCGCCTCCATAAGGACCGCATTTATCGGCGAAGGTCTGCGCTTGACCCAGCGCTCCACCTCCTCGGCTATCCTCTCATGCTCACCGCGATAGCTCAGTACCACCATGGAGTCCGCAGTCGCCTTGTATATCATATGCCTCGGATACATCGTGGTCATGTGCTCCGCGAAGGTCTTGAGCTCCTTCTCGGGATCGTTTACGCCGTACCAGCCTGTGGCAAATATCTTGATGACCAGAACATGGAACGGATATCCGGAATCTATAAAATTATCCAGCTGAAGCGCAAGAGCTCTCCTGTTATACACACCGGTCAGTATATCGGTCATATCGCCCTCATATTCCACAGAGAGCATAACGCCCATGAAGGTTATGGACTCGGCAAAAAGCTCGGTCTTCATATGGTCTGCCAAAAGCTGTACCACGATTCCGATTGCGGTGGCCGAAAATGCGACGATGAGCATTTTCTTTTTTTTCACTCCGGCGCCCGGCCACTTGAACAAGAGGAAATAAACCGCCACAAATACATAAAACGCGCCGGCGATATATATGAAGACTTCCGCTCCTCCCCTGACGAAATTATAATCATCATCATATTTAAACAACAGATGTGTGAAGGGATTTGACACGGTAATAAGCTCCGCGACCGCAAAGGGCAGCATATATGCTATATGCTTCTTCCTCTCCATACTGTAATAGGCACCGCTCGCAAAGAAAGCATAGTAGCACAGTGCCACAGCCAGCAGATTATGCAGGAGAAAGTAAAGCGTATCTACCGTAAATGCTCCTACAGCACATGATGAATTCCCGGGTGCCTCTGAGCGGAGTATGATGCCTGACATATCACACGCAGCGCTCAGGATCAGACTTGAAAGCGCCATGATAAAGATATTGTTATGCACCTTGCCCACATTCTTCTGCATGATAGTATAGATGATGCAGAATGCACAAACGAGCACGGCTCCTATATAGAACGCAGACATATTAAGGTAGTCTATTATACCCATCAGGCGCCACCTCCTTTGCCGGCAAGCAGCTCCTCGATCCCGGTCCAGTCAAGTGAAGCAGCCATGCCGTCAAGCTTATCGACAAGCTCCTTTTTCCCTTCGTCAAGGCTGTATCCCCTAAGCTCGCTTATCATAAAGCTTATGGTCTCGTAATCCATATCCGCCGCACATGACCTTATCGCAAACAAAGCTTCATCAAAGCTGCTGTCCGATATAGACTTCTCCAGAGCACTTTCATCCGATCCGCAGAGAACATTTTTAAGGCCCTCCGTCACGACTGTAAATGCCTCGGTGAACTTATCCAGTCTCCCCTTCATATCCTCCGGGGTTCCTTCATTTTCAAGGTAGCCCGCCTCTGTCGAAAGCGCTGTGGCCCCTATCACTCCGAGCGTACTCTTAAGCGAATGAAGCTTTGCTTTAAGTCCCTGTATATCCGCTGCTGCCTGAAGGTCTTTAACCGTATTCAGGTCCTTCTCCGAAGCGCTGTTGAATATATGCAAAAATTCCATATAGTCCTCTGCGCTTCCGCTTAAAAAGATACCCCTGTCCACATCAAGTCCCGGGATTTCATATAAACCGGCCGGAAGCGCTCTTGACGACCTTTCGGAATCCCTGTTCTCAGGTCTGACCGCAGCCACCCCGAGTTCAAGCATCTTTTCAAGAGTACCGTCGCTTTCCTTAACGATAGAGATTTTCTCCTCCGGCAGATACTTCAGTATGATGCTCTCAAGCATCTTCGGCTCCACGGGCTTGGTCAGATAATCGTCAAAGCCCTCCTCGAGGAACTTCTCCTTGGCCCCCGAGATGGCATTTGCAGTGAGCACTATGATCGGCATCTGCCTTATCCTTTCGTCACGCATAGCCTTGATCTGCCTTAAGGTTTCGACTCCGTCCATGACAGGCATGCGGTAGTCAAGCAGCACCAGATCGTAGTAGTTTTCCGCGATAAGCTTTAAGCCGTCCGCTCCCGATACGGCCGTATCTATCACAAGTCCTGTCCGGTGAAGCAGTCTCTCGATCACCTTCAGGTTGAGCTTTGTATCATCGATGCAGAGTATCCTTGCATCCTTTGCGATAAAGGAAGCACCCTCCTTTTTTCTCTCCTTCTCATCCTGTTTCTTCGCATCGAACCTGATAAGTCCCACAGGCGTACTGTCCACTATCTTCTGCGGAAGAATGACAGTGAACTTGGTTCCTTTGCCGTACTCGCTCTCAACATCTATCTTTCCCTTCATGAGCGAAAGAAGGTTTCTTGTTATCGCAAGTCCGAGTCCCGTCCCCTCCACAGTCTTGTTCTTATCCATATCCAGTCTCTGAAATGTACCGAACAGCCTTCCCATATCGTTCTTTTTAATTCCGATACCGGTATCAGTCACCAAAAACTTCATCCTTATGCCGTCGGTCGAAACCTTTCCTCTCACCGTAAGCTTTACATAGCCCTGTCTGGTGTACTTGTAGGCATTGCCGAGGAGATTCAACAATATCTGTCTTATTCTCAGCTCATCTCCGAATAGCCTGCCCGGAAGCTTCTCATCTATGGATATCTTGAATTCAACCGGACTGTCCGCATTTCTAACGGTGATCATGCTGACCACATCCCTGAGCAGACTGCCGAGTTCATACTCCGCCTCGTTTATCTCCATGCTTCCTGCTTCGATCTTGGAGAAGTCAAGTATATCGTTGATAAGCGCAAGCAGTCCGCGCCCCGCGCTTTCTATATCCCGGGCATAGCCTATGACGGTATCATCGCTGCTCTCACGCAGTATCATCTCGTTCATTCCGAGTATGACATTGATAGGAGTTCTTATCTCATGCGACATATTTGCAAGGAAGCTTGACTTTGCTTCGCTTCCGGCTCTCGCCCTCTGCTCATCCATCCTCGCACTCTCCGTGATCCTTAAGATGGATATAAACTCGTTCTGACTCACAGCATCGGGATAATAGCTGCTCTCAAGATAATCCGCGCCAAGCTTTTCAAGCCTGTCTATATCCTTAAGTCCCTCCACGGTCTTGACAAGTATCTCTCGCTTCATCTCCTTGATCATATAGATGCTGTTCTTTAAGATCGTCATATTTCTCTCTTTGCCGGCTTCCTTCATAGAGACTCCCGAGTCGATATGAACCTCTTCGAAGCCGAGATCAAAAAACGAAAACAGATTGGCGTAGCCGGTTCCGTAGCCCTCTATGGAGAGTCGGAAATTCAACTCCTTAAGTCTTTTCAGTACCTCCTCGAGCTGTTCATATCTCACACTGTTTCCTGTTTCGTATACGGAGATATTTATAGTTTCGGGACTCACTCCGTGCACGCGTATCGTATCCGTCAGAGTCTTGATAAAGTTTCTCTCCATAAGCTCCTCTCCGGGCAGAGCTATGTTTATCGACTTTAAACCAAGCTCCGTAGGGATACCGCTGCTAAGGAACATACATATACGGTCGATAAGCTGACCGCCTACCGCGGACGTAAGCCCCTGCTCTATGGCAACCGGGATAAACTCTTCGCTCTTTATCTCTCCAAGCTCATCATCATATATCCTTAACGATGCCTCCGCAGCGACAACGCTTCTGTCGCTCACCCTGTAAACAGGCTGATAGAATATCTTAAAGCTGCCCTCGGCTATATTCTTCTTGAGGGCCTCTGCTATGATCCTCTCCCTTTTGATAAGCGCAAGATTCTCATTTCTTATGATCGGCGGTTTTCCGGGTTCATTTATCAGTTTTTTCTGCCAATCCACAGGAAGATCCGCATCCGCAAGCAGCATAACCTCCTCCGCGCTTCCAAGCTCCTTCGGAACCTTTGCCGACAGGATAACCTCGGTCAGGTACAGCTCATTTCCGTTATAAAGCCAATACTTTTCAAAGCGGTCCAAAAGAAGGTCCGCCTCATGTCCCAGACTGTCATATATGATCATAAAGGAGTTTGCTGAAGATCTGTATATCTGATAATTCCTTGCGATCACCTGAAGAAACTGCGCGACCATGCGCATTATCTCATCATTTACTACTATGCCCGATGCACTTGAAGCCGCATCGCAGTTGGTCACACGCACACACAGCACTTCAAAGCTTCTGTCAAGCTTGAAATAGTTTTCCAGATCCGACCTTAATGCCGACCTTAGATAAGCCCCCACCTCGGAATCTATCCTGTCGTCCTCCTTTTCGACAGCCAAAAATATACCGACCATCGCAAGTGCTTCAAACGCAAGCTCCACCTGAAGCTTCTGTACCAGAACCTGCAGCAGTACTCCCGTCACGGTCATAAAAAAGGCAAGGATTATAGCCCAGCGACGCCTTTGATTAACCGAATACCAGTACAGCGATATGTGTATGACAGCCGCGATAAGATAAAATGCCGAAACAGCATAGATGATCAGCTCGCCCCACTGACGTCTGAATGCATAGTTTTCATCAAGGCTGTAAACCCAGTTTGTTAACGGATTGGAAAGGATGATAACCTCTGCCACCACAAAAAGAAGCAGATAGAACTTGACAAAGAGAGTCTTCTTTCGATAAACCGCCCCGCTGACGAGTCTGACATAGACAAGAAACATGGGGGCAAGGCAGGTATGACTCAGGAAATAAAGCATCTGAACGAAGCTAAACACAGCGGCCGCTGCCTGATTCTCCGGCGCCCTGTGCCTTGTAAAGGAACCGACTATGCCGCAGGCACAGCTGATCATGATATCGATTAAAAGCCATGTATAAAGCTTGTTCTGAGGCTTATCATTGTAACCGTCTATTCGTTGAAACAAGAGCGCAGAAAATAAAATGAACAATGCAACCATATAAAAGGACGCTTCATAGATTTCCGCAGCCATCTTGGCACCTCCGAATATATTATATCTGATTATACCAAATAACAGCTTGTATATCTACTTTAATTTTGGTAAGATTACGGTATATAAACCTTAAATATCAGACTCAGATCGATCGTAAATGATCCTTCGGACAGCCGGTCGGAGGATCACGGAGGGAAAAGACATATGAAGATAACCAAAAAGAAAGCCATGCTTATAGGCCTTGCATCATCCGTGCTCTTTAACACGGCTGCATGCGGACGCAACAACGAGCCTAACGTGTACGGTCCTCCGAAGCAGAATGTCACCACTGACATCAATCTTACTCAGACGGTTTACGGGCCTCCTGAGGATTTCACCACAACAGGCACTGAGATAACCACAGAGGACAATGTTCTTGAGGATGTCTACGGCCCGCCTGAGGATTTCGGTATCACCGAAGCACCTGACATCGAAGATACGGAAGATATCGATGCTCCGGACATCGAAGATAATGCAATTCCGACAGTCTACGGCCCGCCTGAGATGTTCACGGAGGAGTAAGACTTGAAGCTGACCAAAACAGAGATAAAACAAAAAAACCTCGATACTCTCGCCGGGTATCACGAAAAGCTGCGTAAAGCCCCTCGCTTGAGGCAGCTTTTTTTCGAGCTCACATTAAAGTGCAACGAATCCTGCTTTCACTGCGGTTCAAGCTGCGATGCCACTCTCCCCGACGGACTCCCCTTAGAGGATTATAAAAAGCTCCTCGATGAAGTAAAGTCCGAATTCGGAACAGATGTACATATAGCCCTGACCGGTGGTGAGCCTCTGTTATATAAGGACTTCTTTGAGCTTACCGCCTACATAAAGGAATCAGGCTTCAAATGGGGTATGACTTCAAACGGAACCCTTATCACCCGCGAGGTTGCCGAGAAGCTCCGTGAGACCGGCATGAGCGGAATATCCATAAGCATCGACGGACTTCCGGAAACTCACGACCGTTACAGACGCTTTAAAGGCGGTTTTGACAGGACCATGAAGGGCATCGAAAACCTGATCGATGTGGGCGGTTTCTCCTCCATCATGGTTACCACCGTTGTAAACCACGAGAATATAGACGAGCTTGATGCTCTCTTTGAAATATTTGACAAGGTTGATATAAACGAGTGGAGGCTGACCGGCATAGAACCCATAGGGCGTGCACTCGACTATCCCGATATGCTTCTCACACCCGAGGACAATATCCGTCTTCTCGATTTCATCCGTGCCAAGCGTGAGCTGATGCTCCCCGTAGAGTACTCCTGCTGTCACTTCCTCGGGCTTGAGTATGAGGCAGATGTTCGTGACTGGTACTTCCTGTGTAATGCGGGAGTTTATGTAGCCGGCATTCTTGAAAACGGTGACGTGACCGCCTGCCTGGATATTCCCCGAAACGAGAAGACCATTCAGGGAAATGTATATAAGGATCGTTTTACCGATATATGGAATAACCGCTTTGCCATATACAGAACTCCGCTTTCCGAAAGAAACGAAAAATGCTCCTCCTGTCCCGAGAAGAAGTACTGCCGCGGAGGCTCGTACCACAGCTGGGACTATGAACAGGAGAAGCAAAAGGTATGCTTTAAGGATGTTTTATTCTAAAGTATTACCGTCTGCATGAAGCTCATGCTTTTCGAGAAACTTTCTTGTACAGTACACAACAAGCAGACCTAAGGTCATTCCGATAAGCGCTCCCGCGAGCACGTCGGTCGGAAAATGAACATACAGATACAACCGGGAGAACATCACGATAAAAGCCATTATCAGGATCGGGATCCCGGCTTTTTTATTGTGGCATGTGACCACCGTACCTATCAGGACCGATGCTCCGCTGTGCCCTGAAGGGAAAGAATAATCCTTCGGTATCCTGACCAGCATATCCACAGACTCGTTTATCCAGCACGGTCTGTCTCTGGCCACAAGGTTCTTGAGTATCACATTTATTATAAGCAGCTTTATCAAAAGCGCGATAAGTGTCTCTATGCCTATACGCCTGGTCTTCTTAAAGGCGATAAGTATCAGTGTGATAGCGGCAACCACATAGGCCGAGCCGAGGTTTGTGATAACCGGCAGGACTTTATCCAGAAAAGCACACCTCATATGTTCCTGTATAAAGTCCAGTATTGCAAAATCCATTTACTCTTCTCCTCCGTCTTGTCCCTTGATGTCAACAACCACATACTCCGCTATGGCAGCCGTCTTATACGGTATAGCCCAGTCGGATATGCCCGAAGTCACTATATATGTCGTATTGCTCCTTGTTTCAAGTCCGTAGGTTTTATCGTTCGCACCCGAAACCTCGCCGGTGATACCTATAGGCCACATCTGCCCTCCGTGCGTATGTCCGCAGAACACAAGGTCAACACTGCTTTGTTCCTGTGCGGTAAAATCATGCGGCTGATGGTCGAGAACTATCATATATTTGGATTTGTCCAATCCGCCTGTCAGCTCAGCCATCGAGGCCCGCTCCTTAAAGCTCCTGTCCTTCCTGCCTATCACATAGAAGCTGTTGCCAACAAGGACACTCTCGTCCGTCAGAACATTTACACCATTTTTCTCAAGCTCCGCGACCATGTCATCCGCACTGAAATCCCTGCTGTTAAAGTAACCCCTGTCATGATTTCCGAAGACATAGTAAACACCGTAGGTTGTCTTCATTTTGCCAAGGGCTGCGCAACATTTCACCATATCTTCCCTGGTCGTGTCGTCATCCACAAAATCTCCGACCACGAACATGATATCCGGTTCAGTCTCCTGTGCTTTCTCCATATGCTTTGCAAACCCATCACCGTCAAAGGTGGAACCCACATGCGAATCGGCTATCACCAGAACTCTTAAATTTCCTCCCGGCAGTGCCTTTTCGGTGCTTATCGCATAATCTGTCTCATAGACGTGATGTGCAAAGTACCAGCCCGAACCAAGGTAAGCCGCAGTCACGACAAGCGCCAGAACACCCTGCCAGTAAAGCTTAAACTCCTTCTTTGTGATCTTCCTTATGATAAGAAACAAAAGCTCCGCAAGAAGCCAGAATATAAGCAGATGAACCACCGCTATCAGGCCGTGAATTGGCTTTATCACACACCATACAGCCATAGCGATCACCGGCGGAAGCTTGACAAGAAGCTTCTTCACCCGACTGCCCTCCGTTATCTTCCTTATCACGTAGAACTTCCCGAGCCTGTTATATACATAGAACAGATTGAATACCGACAGTATGATGAACACTATCAGCAGTATAAGATACATCATATTTTTCCTCCGTTAAGATCCTTCGCTGCGCGTAGGACATGGCTTCATAAAGCGCTTTACATTTGCTCCGACATAAGCTTTAATGTTTCGATAAGATTGATTATTACCAGTGAATCCTGTCTTGCCTGCTCACGTTCCGTATTATAGTCGATCTTCCTCGTGATACTACCGTCAAATGCCTTAAGTCCGCAGTTTATCCCCACAAATATCTTATCTCCCGAAAAGTGAACCCCGAGATTGCCATACTGATTTCTTATCATGGTAAGGCGCTCTATCATCTGCGGAGTGAGCATATAAAATGCGTCTATATCCTGAACCGCTTTCACATCAAATGCTTTATTGAAAGCAACACTCTCAAGCTCTATCTTGTTCATTTTAAATCCATTAGGATTGCCCGCACGGTACCTGAAATTATCCGAAAAAACCTGTACGGAAAAAACCTTTTTGAGTGGATTGTCAAATACAAACATCCTTCCCGAAAAGTATGTCGTTGTATGAGAGCTCTTACCCGAGCTTGAGTGATACTGTATCCTTACATCCGCCTGTGTAAAATGGATTCCCTTATAGCTGGCGCTTAAGTAATCCTCGGTATGAAACCTGTTTCCGAGCTTTACGAGTCCGAACTCCCTGACCGCTTCGGTCGTGAAGCCATGCTCCCAATCATAGAACACGTCATCAAACAATTCCCCTAAGATGCCCGTGACAAAGGTTGACTTATACAGCGACTTATACTCCTTGGAATAAGCAGACATCCTTATGAACGCGCCGACCCCAAGTACCACCGTCACCAGTACCAAAAAATACATTATTCCCGTAGCTCTCTGCGAATCATCTCTCCAAAATATCAGCGGAGCAAGAAACTGAATCACAATGAAAGCTAAGGGTACGCCTGCGCATACCCTTAGCTTTTTTCTCAACTCTTCAAGTCTTTTTATAGTCTCATATATGCCCAATTCTCAACTCCTACAGATTGATCTTCACATCGGAGCGTTTGCTCTCTTCAGCCTCAAAGAAGCTCTTTTGCTGAGCTCCGGCCATATTTGCGATAATGCTGCTCGGAAATACAACGATCTTTGTATTATAGGCATTTACATTTGAATTATATAATCTTCTTGCAGCCTGAAGATGCTCCTCCGTGTCTACGATAGCACTCTGAAGCTGCTTATAGTTCTCACTCGACTTAAGCTCCGGGTACTGCTCTGCAAGTATATTGATACGGTTAAGCATATCCGTCATATTCCCGGCGGCAGCATTTCTCTCCGCCATGCTCATCCCGTTCCTTAAAGAAACTATGTCTGCCAAAGTCTCCTTCTCATGCTTTGCGTAGCCCTTTACCACATCTATAAGCTTCGTCAGCGTATCATGTCTTTTTACCAAAGCAACATCGATATCGGATAAAGCTTCCCTGCATTTCAGGTCAAGTCTTTTTATCCCGTTCGACGTCCCTATCGCCCAAAACAGGATAATAAACGCTATACATACCACTATTATAAGTACTAAGCTGATCGGATCCAAACCATTCAGAATCATTGCTCTTACCTCCTTAAGACGTAAATCCACCGGGGGCATCCCCCTTGAAAAACACTATAATAGTATATCTTATCGGAGAGAATTAAACAACAATTATTTTTACTTTTCGTACGAATACTCCTCTTTCCGTCAGCCGATCCGGTAAAGCTTATTTGTTGTTGTATCACACAGCTATTCAGCTTTTTACAAATCTGCTTTTCACACCATATAATTGTTGAAGCGGACAATCTTTGATCATTTAACCGAATACAAACCTGATATAAAGATTCCTCAACGAATTACTGTCCTGCTCCAAAAATGTATCGCAGTATGAAAGCAAAAGAATCTTTAAGGAGGAACTTAATAAATGAAAAGACTAAAGGAATTGCGGGAACAAAGAGGATTAAGCCAGGCAAAGCTCGCCGAACAAGTCGGCACAACCCAGCAGACGATATACAAATATGAGCACGGAACCACAGAACCCGAACACAAAATGCTCAAACGGCTCTCCGACTTCTTCAACGTAACAACCGACTACCTTATAGAGCATGATACAAACGAGCTTAAGCTTGACGCTCAGGAACAGCATTATGTAGATACTCTGAGAGCTCTTACCGCATCCGATAAAGAGCTCATAATAAAGACAGCTGATTCCCTGTCACAAAAGGAATACACGACTACTTCGGACGAAAGAAGCATCATAGACCAGTACAGACAGCTTAAGCCCTTCCAAAAAAGGCTTATAAACCAGGAAATGAAGAAGATGCTTGACAAAAACCAATAGACTATTCAGGGAAACTAAACATGCGCATCACGCGTGTCACGAAGTGACTGATTTCATTTTGCGTGCGTGTCTTCATTCGAACATGTCGCGTGCGTGCGCATAAAAAAGAGCAGGCGAGTCATATACTGTCTCGCCTGCTCTTTTTTACTGCTTCTTCACGTAAGCTCCCGTAGTCTTTCCGGGTGCCTTACCGCCCTTTTTCACAAGTACTATCTGAACCGCTTCAAGTCTCTTTGACAAGCCTGCTGTACCGGCTGCCGCTCCGTTCTTTGCCCACCCGAGCCAGCCGTAGGTCTGCGCATGAACCCTGTAATATACATCATACTTGGCCGACATATTTCCGGTAAGCTTTAGCTGCATGGCTTCAAGTCTCTTTGACTCTCCCTTTGTACCGGAGTTTGCTCCGTTTGACACCCAGGGAAGCCAGCCGTAGGTCTGCACGTAAGTCCTGTAGGATACACCTCCCGCACAGTCCTTCTTGGTAAGCTTTACCTGCAGGCTCTCTAAGCGCTTTGCCTGAGCGTAGGTTCCGGATGTGCTCTTATCCTTTACGAAAGGTGTCCATCCGTAAGTCTGCACATAGGTACGGTAGCTTATATCTGCTGTCGGAGTGGTGTCGGCTACTATATTAAAAAGTCTGTATGAATAGCCGTAATAATAACCGCGTCCCAGGACAAATACAACTGCGGTTCCTTCATATATATTATCATGGAATTCAAGAACATAATCCTTTCCCTCTTGAAGTATCTGCGATCCGTTTTTGACAGACACAAAAGGTCTGATCTCGCTTCCTGTGTACGTGCAGTCGGGGATTGTCGAGATCATACTCTGTGTGATCTGGGTATAAACAGGCTCGGGCTCAGGCTCGGGAAGCTTGGATATCTCTTCCGAATACGTTCCTGCCGGCCAACGGGTCATAAGATAGGAAAAGCCGCAGTCTTTTAAGTCTATCATCCTCCCCCAGTGTATGGTACCGCCGTAATTGCCTTCGGCTACCTCGACCACGTAATTCTCATACACTTTAAGAACTATCACGGAATGAGTATTATCGTTCAGTCTGACTATATCTCCTACTCTGACATGTGTATAATCATAGTCTATCGTACACTTGATATCATCAAATACCGCATCGCTTAAGATAAATGCAAAGCCGGCACACCCGTATCCACCCGAGAAATATCCGCCCTTCCATGCATAAAAATCATCATTTGTCCAACGCATACCCTCAGGATACTGAGATTTCATCGAAAGCATGGTTTCTCTCGCTATGTTTATCGAAAGCTCCTTCGCCCTGACTTCCACAGGAGCTGCGCATGTAATAAACAGCGTTACAAACATGCACATCGTAACAATCAGCGATGTAATCCTTTTGTGTTTCATTTCTGTTTTCATTTATATACCTCCCGTTATTTATGATACGGCTCGCCGTTTATGATCCTGAAGGAACGGTATATCTGCTCCAAAAGGATCACTCTCATCAACTGATGAGGAAATGTCATCTTCGAAAAAGAAAGCTTCATATCGGCTCTTTTAAGCACTTCTTCAGAAAGCCCGATCGAACCTCCTATAACAAATACCAAATGACTCTCTCCTCCTACCGTAAGCTTATCTAATCTGTCAGCCAAACCTTCCGAGGATAAGCTCTCACCGTCTATGGCAAGCGCGATAACATAGGCACTCTCATCAATTTTTTTCAAGAGTCGTTCGCCCTCTTTATCCCTGATCAGGGCATCTTCGGCTTCTGTGGACTTTTCGCTCGTTTTTTCATCTGCAACTTCAAGTATTTCAAGCTTGCAATACCGGGAAAGCCTTTTTGAATACTCATCAATCGCCGCTTTAAGGTATGACTCTTTGATTTTTCCGACACAGCATACGGTAATTTTCATAGATTATATCTCCCTTTTACACAAAAAGTATTATACAACCGCATATCGGATTTTACAATCATACTTTTATTATTCGTGAATATATGGTAATATATCAACTTGTTGAGAAATGCTTTATATAAGCACATAAAAACAGGAGGAAAATCATGAATCAAAAAGGAAAGAGCAAGGCCGGCGGAGTATTTGCCATAATACTTTTGGGTGGCCTGGTGATTGCTTACATCGCTACAGCGGTGATAAGTCTGATAAGCTTGGGAGGAGGCAAAAAGATCACCTCCAACTTCTCCGATACACCGGGGAACGGTGAATATGTGGAGGGATACTTCCATATAGGAACCGAGCTTCTACTGACCATGAAGCACACGATCAATCTCATCCCCTCGGGAAACGAATACTACTTTGCAGTATTCAATGACTCCTTCGACAAAATGCTTTTTGTGAGAGCGGACAAGAAATTTGCAGACAACTTTCCTGTGACAGATACCGAAGGCGGTTCATTTTTCAGGTTAAATGAATCGGGCTATTCCGTAAAGGGCAAGATGCGAAAGATGGACTACAAGGAAAAGAAGGAAGTTGCACAGTTTGTATCCGATGCACAGGCCGATGGCGTAAGCACCATAAAATCCGGTGACGACATCCTCTTCCTTGACGCTACCACAGGCCATATAGCCGTACTAAAACTTATCTTCGGCGGATGTCTTGTCGTTGCATTTGTCCTCTTTATGATATGCGCATCCTCATCAAACAAAGAAAAGCAGGCAGCTTCCGGTATAAGCCCGACTATGATGCCGAAACAGAGCGTACTTGACACTGAACTCGGCGATGTCTTCGGACAGACAAACACTGCAGGGCAGCCTTTCACAGGCTCACAGGAAAACAGTTTCGGAATGTACAACGACCTACAGCCGGCTCCGACAGTTGCTGCACCTACAGTAAATAAAAAGATCAAAGGACCAAAGGATATAGCTGCAATAGTATCGGCAATTCTCTTCTTCGGAGGATTGATCGGTATACTCTATACCATGACATTTTGGTAAAAAAAGTCAAACAGCATTACACAGATAATTAATAAAAAAGACGTGATGTCCAAGCGGCGATCATATACCGTTATACATCACGTCCTTTTTTTTGCTTATAACTTAAAGCTTTCCGGAAGAAGCTCAATAAGCTTATACTCTTTGTAATCAGATACCGATCTTGCAACTATTATTTTCATATCAGGCTTTCCGAATTCCGACAACACCTGTCTGCACATACCGCAGGGATAAGCATATACAGATAGCTCTTCTCTCTCATCTACAGGCCCTCCGACAATAACGATAGTATCTATCTCCCTTTCTCCCTCTGAAACAGCCTTAAATACAGCGGTTCTCTCTGCGCACATAGTCGCACCGTAGCTTGCATTCTCCACGTTGCAGCCGGTATATACCTTGCCGCTTCCGGCTGTCAATGCAGCCCCCACTTTAAAGCCGGAATAAGGAGCATAAGCATTCTCTCTGGCCTTCAGTGCCTGTAAGATCAAATCTTGATAATCCATATAACCCTCCATATAAGATTCTTCGCTGCGCTCAGAATGACAATACACACAACACGGATATCACAATATTTCACATAAAACAAAGATTCTTCGCTGCGCTCAGAATGACACACCCACCGGGTAATCCGTATATTTTCAAACCAATAAAGAATTGTAAAAAAAGACTCTGATTGATCATCAGAGTCTTAATAAAGGTACATACCTTCAAAACTTCATACAAATATTCGATTTACAAGACTAAGGAACCTATTAAGGATAAGCCCTCGACCTATTAGTACAGCTCAGCTGAATGCGTTACCACACTTACACCCGCTGCCTATCAACCTTGTAGTCTTCAAGGGGTCTTACTCTTGCGATGGGATATCTCATCTTTAGGGGGGCTTCACGCTTAGATGCCTTCAGCGTTTATCCCTGCCGGACTTGGCTACTCTGCCATGGTGTTGGTCACCAACAGATACACCAGCGGTCCGTCCATCCCGGTCCTCTCGTACTAAGGACAGCTCCTCTCAAATATCCTACGCCTACGCCGGATAGGGACCGAACTGTCTCAC
>ONVB01000079.1 GCA_900321145.1 uncultured Eubacteriales bacterium
CTTATCAAGCAGATGGAAGCAGGCGAAATAGATGTTGACAAGAAGGAACTCAAGCAGGCAAGACTTGAAGCGATAAAGGAGAGGAACATAGCTCACTTGATGGTCAATTCCCAGAAGAAGGGCGGAGACTCAAAGGAGATGACGAGGGTAAAGAAGGCAGTAATGAAGGTTGAGGCTGCTATAGCCAAAAGAAGCAATGAATCACTTACTGTCGGGGAAATGGAGAAAATCCAGGAGAACTACAATACAGCCATAGAGGAGTGTCAGAAGTATCTCAGGAAGAAGACATCTTTTGTAAGCGCATGGAAGTACAGGAAGGATATGGTCAGGAAGACCATGGAGAGATTGCTCTATGAGAATAAGCTTATCACCACAGGTAAGACTCTCTTTGCGTTGGAAAAGCCCAAGGAGCCTATTAACAGCGGTCTTGACCTGATGGCGGTTGCAAGGATGTACCAGCTCTCGAACGATATGAGAACCATAAAGCATGAGAGAAAGTATCATATCGAGAAGCAGAGAGTCGGAGGCTTCCTTTTTTGGGGCGGTGAGGAAAAAGAGGTGAAGGTATACGACGAAGAAGAGCAGGTCATGAGCAATGTGGAGAAGGTCTCCACACAGAATATGCTTATCACTTTCGGAGATACCCATGCATATACCATGTTTGATTTCCTTCAGAACGACAACCAGAAGTCAATCTCGAATATCACACGCAAGGGTAAAACATTTGCTTCGTTCTCGAAGGAAGAGAAGCTTATGGTAAAAGAAATCAGGAAGATAAGGGATATCCTTGGGCATTTTTACAGAGACGAGGTCAATACAAGCATTATAAAGCTTGGTGATGTATATGCAAATATAATCCAGCGAGACGATAATTCCGTATATATAGAGGCCAAGGGCTATATGATGCCTATAGGCAGGGACGCAAAGCTTGTGCTTCACGATATGGAGAATGATGTCATAGCTAATTTAGACAAGTATGAGGATGAGGATGTACAGCAGGTCCTTTCAAATATGTATATCAACTTCAAGGAGATGTCCGCCGGCGACCTGATCCGTATGAGGAATGCATTCTCGGTCGTTATCTCGAAAAAGACCGGCATAAACCGTACAGAGTTCGACAATATACCGGTAGAGGATTTAAAGACCTTCGCGGCGGCGGCGGCTTCCGGGCTGGATATGACAGAGACCGTAAAGAGTTCCGTAAAGAGAAGTCGTTCAAGGGAAAAGTCTCATATCACCAATATGCTTTCATATGAGCTTTCAAAGCTCTCAAAGCAGACGACTGATAATGTGGACTACATGCCTCCGAACAAGTATAAGAATATTATAACCGATTCCATAGAGGAAAAGAACGAAGACATAGAGAAGGGCTGGAAGGCAAACGAGGCCTTCACCAAGAAGCTTCTTACCGAGCTTATATACGATCCCGAGGCAACCGAGGCGGATTATACCGTTGAGATCAACGAGGAAGAGCGTGACAAGTTCAAGACAGCCATAAGGTCGGAAAGAGCTGCTAAGATCAGGACGGAACTAAAGGATAACTATGAGGCCACGGGCCAGAAGCTTGAAGGTGACAAGGAAGCAAAGACGGTTATCGAGCAGGCTGCTCAGATTGAAATCCAGAGGCTCAACAAGGAGGATCCCGTAAATGATGAGATGTATGCGGACTACAAGCGGGGACTTCGGGTAAAGGAGCTCTTAAAGAGAAATGTAGACGGATTGGCAAGTATTATCGCAGATGCCTACCGCGACACGAAAACCAATCCGGAAAGCTTTATCATCGGGATGGTCGATAAACTTCCTCTCTTTGTGGTCGATGAGGAGCAGAAGTATGATGCTGAAGGAAGACCGGTAGAGAGCGAACTGAAAGCACTGAAAAAGAACCTTGCTCAGGCTTTGGGTGATATCGGAAAGGAGATCAAAAAGCAGATCGATGTTGAAAGCTTCGGTGAAGACAGAGAGCTTGCAATAAAAGCCATAAGGATGTGCCTTCCTCCGGTAAAGGCTAAGATCACCGAGAAGCTGAACGAGCTTGATCTGAGCGAGATCGTAAAACTCGGAAAGCTCCAGAGCAGCATAGACTCTGCGGTCGATACTGCTTCGGATAAGATACAGGATATGATGGAAGTCTGTACGGATGTCATATTCAGTAAGAAGGAAGAGAAGAAGGAAGAACAGAAAGCAGATAACGGGGAAGCGAAAGAAGAGGACGACGTAGAACTCGAAGGCTTTGCGGCCTTGGAAAAAGTAGTGAAGCTTACCGATCTTGAGAATGAGAATGAGGAAAAGAAGATAAATGACGATATCGCCGAGTTTATCGAAGTTAATGAAGACGATCTGTCCGAGGAGGAAAAAGAATATATAAGAGATCAGGATGCTCCTTTCAGGATAGAAAGATTAAAGAAATCCGCATCGGATAAGAAGGCTGAGCTTGCCCGACTTGACGCCCGGGTAAAAACCGCAAAGGATAATCTCAAGGCAGCAGCAAAGAATCCGAATTTGGGTGAAGTATCCAAGGCCGAAAATGCATACAAGGCTGCCAAGGAGGCAAAGGATAAGTATGTCTCCGAGCAGAGGAGCAGCCTGAATAAATCAATCGAGGACGCGGTCAAGGGTAATAAGGGACAGGGACTTTATATAAAGAATGTGCTAAAGACTTATTTCAGAAATATGCCTACCATGGACAAGCGTTCCATGATAGCATATGCCATAAAAAATGCCACTCCGGTTGAAAAACCGAGCGAAAAAGCTTTAGAGAATCTCACCTCCGACCAGAAGATGGAGTACTTCTCCGACATATTGGGCGGGCTTTTCAAGGGCGCAGGTCCTCTGTTCCAGAAGATGGTACAGGGTATTCCGACTTCGGCTCTTCCGAAGGGGCTTGTCAAGGCAATCGATGAGACAAAGGACAACCTGCTTCCCATACCCGAAAAGTTCATAAGGCAGCAGCTTGACGGTATCATAAAGCGATCCGAGGGAAGGATAGAGTCTATCAAGGTTGATAAGTCGCTTGGTGCCGCTTCTGTCGGACAGGCCTTCCTCTGTACCATAAAGGGACCGAAGTTTACCGAGGGTAAACAGGTCGTGATAAAGCTTCTCCGTCCCGATGCGAAAAACAGGATGAAGCGCGAGTATAAGATTATGCGTGAAGCGGCCAGAATGACGGACAAAGGAATGCTTGCAACCTTCGAGGGCACATTTAAGAGGATCGAGGAGGAGCTTGACCTTACCATAGAGGCAAGACATGTTGTCGAGGGTGAGATATATAACAAGCAGTCGGAGAATTTTAATGAGAATCATGTCAAGTCCATGAAGCTTTCGACTGTGGTCGAGCCGACAGCGGACTGTATGGTCATCGAGCTTGCGGAGGGAACTACGGTTAAGAGGTACCTGTCCGAGAAGCGCGATACGCTCGAGCGGACTATGGACAAGTATTATGAGAAGGAAAAGGACGAGAAAGGCAAGGAGAGGGTAAAGCTTGATGAACAGGGAAAGCCTGTATATATCCAGGTTCAAGGAGCGACTGCCCTTCATGCCATAAAGGATAGGATAGAGCTTAAAAAACAGCTTAAGGACCTTGAGAAGCGCCAGGCTTATCTCCTTGAGCTTGCGGACAAGTGGGTAACCGAGGGTGTATTTGGACAGGGCTTCTATCATGGAGATCTTCACTCCGGTAATATCATGATAAGCGAAGAGGGAGCAACCATTATCGACTTCGGTAACTGTACACAGCTTACCAAGGTACAGCAGGATTATATAATCAAGATGATGATGGCCGCAGCTACGAGTGAGATCGATATATTCTTAGATGGATTTAAGAATCTTCTCGAGAAGACCTCGGATGAGGAATTCGAGAAGAAAAAGCCCGAGCTTAGAGCTATATTCAAGGATGTATTGAGAACCGGCGACAAGACCTGTGCGGGTCAGCGTATAGCGGTTGCACTCCTTAGGGCACAGGAGCTCGGACTAGAGCTTCCGTCGGCGGTAGCCAACTTCTCGTCGAGCCAGATCAGACTTCAGAATACGATAGATGAGACCAACAAGATCATCAAGGATTTAAGGACCAATATAGATAAGCTTAACGGACTGGAAGTCACAGATGAGTCAATCTATGAAGGTGAGACCTTTACAACGCTCTATAAAGAGATGAAGGGGGTTAACAGGGAGACAGAGAAGTTCACCAAGGTAAAGGATTATCGTCTCAGGGAAGGAGGCCTGAGTAAGAAGGATCTTATCGATGGACTGAAGAATAAGAACAAGGCCGGCAGGCTGATGTTCATGGTCAAGAACATCGGTACGCCGGGTATGATACTTGATATGATCGATATGCGTGTTAAAACACGCGGCAGATACGATGCTGATTTTGTTCAATTTTTGATAACAAAAGCTGAAGACGAAGATTTTACGATCGAGAGGAAAATCTTAGAGGAACACGGATACAAATTGACAGATGCTCAGTTTGATGCATTTGCGTCACAGTTGTCAGCTCTGTATTATAACGCGATGTTACCGCCGAATACGCAGCTTCCGAAGGATAAAGATGGAAATTATCAGAATTTTGAAAACATCAGAGACTGCCTTGACCAATTTGTTAAGCTTGAAGTAAACGAACGAGTAGGAGATGATTATATACAGTCACAGCTCGATCTGACTGAGGCCTTTGCGGATACCGAATTAGATACAGCGGTAAGAGCGTACCTGCAGGCTCTTGATTCAAAGGATCCGGTACCCGAAGAGGAAATGAAGAAGCTCGAGGATAAGGTCTGGGAGGCATACGAGAAGAGAGAAGCGAAGGCCGATGAGGAATTCAAAAAGGATGATAAAAATAAAAACAAAGTAAGAAACGAGTATGAAAATGAAATTCTCGATTTTAAGATCAAAATGACGTATATGCTTCCTTTGGAGGGAGATGATCTTAATCAGATGGAGAGCGATCATAAAGCCAACTTCAAGAGGATACAGGATAAGAAGAAAGAGAATGAAGCGCTCTTCGATGATGATAAGTACGGTAAGGAGTTAAGGGAAAAGTATGAAGCTATAGAGGCTTGTCATGCTCAGATGTATAAGTATATCCATGGGATACAGACTGACGGTAAAGACACTCCATGTGTTGAGAAGGATAAGATTGAAGGGCTTGTCCACGATATCGCCGTGCTGACTCAGAAAGCTAAGCTTCACCTCTTTGATTCGATCATGGAAGAGTATGAGAAGGCAGGGTATGAGAACACAGACAGCAAGAAGGATCCCTGCGATTTCATGGATGTTATGTCTGATGTGTTAGACAGGAAGAAGTATACTGCTGTATGGAAGTTTGGTGTGTTCAAAGCATGGAAGCACAGGAAGGTAATGACTGGTGAGGATTAAAGCTTAAAAGCCGGAGGAGAATATGAGATTACTTAAACTTAATGAGACCATGAAGGAGCTTGTGTGCGCTTTTGATCCATTTTCACTCTTGGAGGAACCGCGCTATGCAAAGGATAAGGCTTACGGCATTATGGCTGAGCGCGGCGAGGGAGATGAACTTATAACAGGGCTGATGCTTGTCCGCAATGCGGACGGCAGGGAGCCGGTTGTCGACTGGCTTTATGTAGCTCCCGAGTTCAGGGGAGGTGGCATTGCGGGCTTTGCTATAGACAGCCTGCTCGACAGAGCCCTTAAGAACAATGCGGACAGTGTGCTGATAAGCCTGAAAGAGTTCTACGGCAGGGATGCGGTAATAGGCTTTGATGACAGCCTGTTTAAGGAGCGCGGTTTTGAGGAGGGTACATCGGTCAAGGCCGGTAAAGGTGAGAGAATACTTAAGGTGGAAATGTCCGACTATGAGATCATCGCCGATGACGAAGAGCTCATGATCGGAGAGTATTCCGGGGACGAATTTGATCTTTATTTTGACTATGAGGCTGCCGATGAGGATGAAGAGCCTGACAGTTATGATGCATTCAATGTGGATGAAGCTCTCTATAAAGCATATATGGAGCAGCAGAAAAACGAGCGGACGATCAAAAGAAGCGAGCAGGAGTCTAAGGTCGTACCCTTCGCACAGTTGGAAAAAAGCCTTGACAATATGGAGGGCTCGCTCAAGTATAAGGCAATACCCATCGCCGATCTTTCGATAAATGAGTTAAAGGAGGGAATAGAGGAGGCGCTTGAGCACAAAGCCACATGTCTTGTAGAGAATATACTTGACATAAATCCGCTCTATTTCAGTCCGGACCTTTCTTTTGTGGTAAAGGATGGCGAGTACATCACGGGCATACTCCTTGTCCATATCAACCTGCGACAGGCAAGTTACGAGGTTTGCCTGGTATATGGGTTGGGTAAGGATAAAGCGGCTATCATAAAGAGTCTCTTCACTCATTTTATCATTGCGGGAAAGAAGAGAGATATAGTCGATAAAGCGAAGGTTGTATTCCCGGCACAATAAAAACAGTATTTTGTTGTTTACTGATCAGTGTTCGCAAGCTGAACAGTAATGTCTTGTTAGCACTCGATTATGTCGAGTGCTAACTTTTTCTTGACTTTCTTTTTTTTCGGTATTACAATACATATCAGCATAACATTTTAGGAGGCGCATTTTTATTATGGAGAAAAAAGGAAGTCTTTCAATCAATTCCGAGAACATTTTTCCTATTATCAAAAAGTGGCTCTATTCCGACCACGACATATTCATAAGAGAGATGATCTCAAACGGCTGCGATGCCATCACGAAATTAAAGAAGCTTGCTCTTATGGGCGATTATGAGGAGACAGAGGGTGAGGAGTATAAGATAGATGTCTATGCTTCGGCGAAGGACAAGACTCTTACCTTTGTGGATAACGGTATCGGTATGACGGGCGAGGAGGTCGAGAAGTATATCAACCAGATCGCTTTCTCCGGTGCGACTGACTTTATTAACAAGTATAAGGACAAGGCCAACTCCGACCAGATCATAGGTCATTTCGGACTCGGCTTTTACTCGGCTTTCATGGTTGCCGACAAGGTTACCATAGAGACCTGTTCATATAAGAAGGACGCAAAGCCCGTATTTTGGGAGTGCGACGGCGGTACTAATTATGAGATGAGCGAGAGTGATGACGACACAAGAGGAACGGCCATCACCCTTTACCTGAACGAGGACAGCTATGAATTCGCAAACGAGTACCGCGTGAAAGAGGTTATAGAGAAGTACTGCTCATTTATGCCGTACAATATCTACTTCATAAACGAGGATAAGGAGGCCGAAGAGGCTGAGAAAAAGGCCGAAGAGGATAAGAAGAAGGTAGTCGAGGTCGACACCTCGGACGAGGATGAGCTCATAGGAGATGTAAAGAAGGAAAAGACTGCCGGCACGGATAAGGCCGATGATAAGGCATCCGATAAAGAGGAGAAGAAGGAGCCGGAGAAAAAGCCTTTGAACAATCCGCATCCATTATGGACCAAGAATCCTAAGGACTGCACCGAAGAAGAGTATATAGATTTCTATCAGCATCTCTTCCTCGACTTCAAGAAGCCGCTTTTCTGGATACACTTAAATATGGATTATCCGTTTAACTTGAAGGGTATACTGTATTTCCCGAAGATAAATACCCAGTATGACCAGCTCGAGGGCAAGATAAAGCTTTATAACAATCAGGTCTTCGTTGCGGACAATATAAAGGAGGTTATCCCGGAGTTCCTGCTTTTGTTAAAGGGCGTGATCGACTGTCCGGACATCCCGCTTAATGTATCGAGAAGTGCTTTGCAGAACGACGGTTTCGTAAAGAAGATATCGGACTACATCACCAAGAAGGTAGCCGACAAGCTGACCGGAATGTGCAAGAATGAACGCGAGGAGTATGAGAAGTACTGGGATGATATAAGCCCGTTCATCAAGTTCGGCTGTGTCAGAGACGAGAAGTTCGACGACAAGATGAAGGACTATATGATCTACAAGGATCTGAATGACAAGTACATCACACTTCCCGACTATCTTGAGGAGGGCAAGGAGAAGTACGAGGGTAAGGTCTTCTATGTGACCGACCGCGAGGTTCAGGCACGCTATATAGAGATGTTTAAGAATGAGGGCATGAACGCCATCTTCCTCGAGCACAATATAGATAATCCTTACATCACTCATCTTGAGGCAAAGAACGAAAATGTAAAGTTCATGAGAATAGACGCGGATCTCTCCGAGAACTTCGTGGGCGACAAGCTTACCGAGGAGCAGACCAAGGAGTATACCGATAAGCTCACTGAGCTCTTCAAGAAGGCAACGGGCAAGGACAAGCTGACCGTAAAGCCCGAGAGCTTAAAGGATGAGAATATATCCTCCATGATCACCATAGGGGAGGAACAGCGCCGTATGGCGGATATGATGCGCGCCTACAGCATGGACGGCATGAACCCCTTCGGCGAGCAGGCTGAGACTCTTGTTCTGAATGTAAACAACGCTCTTGTCAAGTATCTGTTGGAGAACCCCGAGGGCGACTTAAGCAACGACATCTGCTGCCAGCTATATGACCTTGCATCTGTTGCGAACAAGCCGATGAACGCCGAGCAGTTAAACGGCTTCGTGACCAGGTCGAATAAGCTTCTGAAGCTGTTGATAAAGTAAAAGTATAAGATTCTTCGGGCTGCGCCCTCAGAATGACACTGTGACCGAAACAGCCACGTTTGTGTCATTCTGAGCGCAGAGAAGAATCTTTTTTTATTGTGTTTTATCTCCTTCCGTGATATAATATTTGATTATTTTTGGAGAAAAGGAGGACTTCATGATGAGTGAAGCAGTGATCGCCGTAGAGAATCTGAAGAAAAGCTACGGCAAGCATACCGTACTTGAAGATATCACTCTGAATGTAAACAAGGGCGATATCTACGGTCTCATAGGAAAAAACGGTGCCGGCAAGACAACTCTTTTTAAGGCGCTTCTCGGACTGTCAAGATATGACAGCGGAAAGCTTTCTATCTTAGGCGCGAAGAATGCAAGGGAGAATAACCATAACCGCCGCAGGATAGGTTTCTTTGTGGGAGCGAATTTCTACGGATATCTTAACGCAAAGCAGAACCTTCAGTACTTTATGAAGCTGAAGGGCATAAAGGATAAAAACGAGGCAGACAGGGTGCTTGAGATAGTCGGTCTTAATACCGATGCGGCTAAGGCACCGGCCGAAAGGTTTTCTCTCGGTATGAAGCAGCGCCTCGGCATAGCCAACGCACTTTTGGGCAATCCGGATATCCTTATATTCGATGAGCCGATAAACGGTCTCGATCCCCAGGGTATACACGATGTCCGTACCCTGATCGAGAGAGTGAACAAGGAGGAGGGCAAGACTATCATAGTTTCGTCCCATATCTTAAGCGAGCTCGAGCATACAGCGACCAGATTCGGTATCATTCACAACGGTGTCGTATTGAAGGAGCTTACTTTGGACGATTTCCGTACTCAGGAAAATGTGACCTCGATCAATGTTGCCGACCAGGATGTGGAGAGGGCAAAGAAGGTTCTTGCGGATGCGGGTATCGCAGTCAAGGGTACAGAACAGGCAAGGTCATCCCTTGAGGACTTCTATTTCAATCTGATAGGAGGTGCGGACAATGCGTAATGCGATCAAGGCGGACATCAGACGTGTCCAGAAAAAAATCGGTTTCATAGTATGTATGTCCATAGAGGTTTTGCTTATCATACTTGCCGGCGTACTTGCGAAGTTCCTTCCGCTGACCTTAGACGGAGTGAAGTCAACCGCAAAATCCATGGAGATATACGGAACGGCAGCGCTTTTCTTCTTCCCGCTTTTTGTGGGCATACCGATATTTACGGCTATCTACTCGGATGATTTCAAGAGCAGAAGCATGCAGACAGCCATTGGCTTCGGTATGACAAGATATAAGATAATCTGGGCGAGATTCTTCGAGGGACTTATCCTTCTTGTGGAGACTGCCATTGTATTTTCATTGGTTTATGTGGCTGTGGAGGCCTTTACGGGTGTCAGCTCCGACAAGATACTCGAGGGTGCGCTGGTGGATATCTGGGTAAGAGAGTTAAAGATATTCGGCTTCCTGTGCCTGTCCCTTATCATAGTCTACGGTACGCAGAAGCCGAGCGGCGGACTGGTCCTTTATATACTTCTCTTAACGGGAGTGTTCGGAACCATAGCGGAGGCCATAGACTTTATTCCTTTCCTGAGCGAACGTAATATCACCCTGAGCAAGTACTTCCCGTCGGGTGTGATCACTTCTTTGCAGAATGGTATCATGGACGGTGATGCGGGGAAGATATTCTTAAGCTTCGCTGGCTTTGTGATATTCTACATAGTTGTTCCGGTATTTATCTCCATCGGAATATTTGAGAAGAAAGAGCTTGATTTCTAATAAAATCATATGATAATGATAACAGCAGCCGTGACTTTATCGTCGCGGTTGCTTTTTTTCTTTTCTTGACAAAAATCGCTTTGATATTTGCATTAAGTGTGATATAATACTGCGCAGTGTATTGGGAACAGTGAACAAGGTTCTTAACACAAATATTTCTTTAATTTCAGGAGGTAGAACAGTAATGGCAAACAAGTGGGTTTATATGTTCAGCGAAGGCGACATGACCATGCGTAATCTCTTAGGAGGCAAGGGTGCGAACCTTGCAGAGATGACATCCATCGGCCTTCCGGTACCCCAGGGCTTCACCATCACAACCGAAGCTTGTACACAGTACTATGAGGATGGCAGAAAGATCAACGACGAGATCATGGCTCAGGCTATGGAAGGCGTTGCAAAGATGGAAGAGATCAACGGCAAGAAGTTCGGCGACCTTAAGAATCCTCTTCTTGTATCGGTTCGTTCGGGAGCAAGAGCTTCCATGCCCGGTATGATGGATACAATCCTTAATCTTGGTCTTAACGACGAGGTTGTGGCTGCTATGATCGCAGGCAACCCGGATCCCGCTTTCGAGCGTTTCGTATATGACTCATACAGACGTTTCATTCAGATGTTCTCCGACGTCGTTATGGAGGTCGGCAAGAAGTACTTCGAGCAGCTGATTGATAAGATGAAGGAAGCACGCGGAGTTAAGTTCGACGTAGAGCTTACCGCTGCTGACTTGAAGGAGCTTGCAGAGCAGTTTAAGGCAGAGTACAAGAACCAGCTCGGCGAGGATTTCCCTTCAGACCCGGTAGTTCAGTTAAAGCTCGCTATAGAGGCAGTGTTCAGATCATGGGATAACCCGAGAGCAAATGTATACCGTCGTGACAACGATATCCCTTATTCATGGGGTACAGCAGTTAACGTAATGCCTATGGTATTCGGTAACCTTAACAACGAGTCAGGTACAGGTGTTGCATTTACCCGTGATCCCGCTACAGGCGAGAACAAGCTTATGGGTGAGTTCCTCATCAACGCACAGGGCGAGGACGTGGTTGCAGGTGTTCGTACACCTATGCCGATCGCTCAGATGGAGAGTGAGTTCCCCGAGGCTTATGCACAGTTCTTAAAGGCTTGCGAGACACTTGAGAATCACTATCATGACATGCAGGATATGGAGTTCACCGTAGAGAACAAGAAGCTCTACATGCTCCAGTGCCGTAACGGAAAGAGAACAGCTCCGGCAGCGTTAAAGATAGCTTGCGACCTCGTTGACGAGGGACACAAGACTCCCGAAGAGGCTGTAGCTATGATCGATCCGCGTAACTTAGATACACTTCTTCACCCGCAGTTCGATGCTGCAGCTCTTAAGGCTGCTAC